>MEOR01000036.1:0-1787 GCA_001769295.1 Bacteroidetes bacterium GWF2_49_14
GAAACTTTTAATGTCCCGGGCAATTGCGGGATGTGTAAATCGCGTATAGAAAAAGCGGCAAAAGTTTCCGGCGTTACCAAAGCGCAATGGAACGAAAAAAGTCATATCCTTACCCTGGTTTACAACCCACAAAAAATAAAAAGCGATGATGTCCAAAAACGCATTGCTGCTGTGGGACATGACACTCCGAAATTCAAGGCTGACGCAAAAACATACAATAGTTTGCCGGGTTGCTGCAAATACGAAAGAAAGTAATTTCCTTTTGTATCTGAAATAATTCATTGTGCGCCGACACTTTTGCTTATGCAGGTGTCGGCACATAGTGATATATTATTCAACCCACAAAAACCAAGCATATGTTTAATAAACTAGTCAAATATTTCCTTGAAAACAGGCTGATTACATACCTCATTGTCCTCACATTTATTGTGCTGGGATTGGTATATTCACCTTTTAATATGAACACGGGGATTCTTCCCCGCGATCCGATGCCGGTAGATGCCATTCCTGATATTGGCGACAATCAGCAAATTGTCTCAACCGAATGGATGGGACGTTCACCAAAAGACATACAGGATCAGATTACTTATCCGTTGACCTCGGCTCTTCTGGGTATTCCGGGAGTAAAAACCATCCGCAGCACTTCCATGTTCGGCATGTCGTTTATCTACATCATTTTCAAAGATGATATAGAATTTTACTGGAGCCGTTCACGTATTCTGGAAAAGCTCAATTCACTTCCTCAGGGAACCTTACCTCAGGGCGTGCAACCCGGTTTAGGTCCGGATGCCACTGCATTGGGACAAATTTACTGGTACACACTTGAAGGTCGCGACCCGAAAACCGACAAGCCTAACGGAGGCTGGAATCCGGAAGAGTTGCGTACCATTCAGGATTATTATGTGAAATACGGACTCAGCACTGCAGAAGGTGTTTCGGAAGTGGCTTCTGCAGGTGGTTTCGTAAAAGAATATCAGCTCGACATAAAGCCCGAAGCTATGAAAGCTTACAACGTTACTGTCATGGATATCATGAATGCCGTTAAAAAAAGCAATCTGGATATTGGAGCAGAAACCATTGAACTCAATCAGGTAGAATATATTATCCGTGGATTGGGCTATATAAAGAATCTGCAAGATCTCGAACAATCTGTTGTCACTGTCAGAAATAATGTTCCGGTGCGGTTGGGAGATGTCGCGCATGTCGGTTTTGGACCGGCCACACGCCGTGGTGGTCTCGACAAATCGGGAGCTGAGGCTGTAGGAGGTGTTGTGGTAGCTCGCTATGGTTCCAATCCCATGGAAGTAATCAACAATGTCAAAGATAAAATCAAAGAAATTGAAGCCGGATTACCTCAAAAAACACTGGCCGACGGTTCGGTTTCAAAAGTAACAGTAGTACCTTTTTACGATCGTACAGGTTTAATTAAAGAGACCATAGGAACGCTTGAATCTGCCTTAACTCACGAAATTCTGATCAGCATCATCGTGATTATTGTATTGGTACTTAACCTGCGGGCATCCCTTATTGTAGCAGGTTTATTGCCTTTGGGTGTTCTGGTAACTTTCATTCTGATGCGCTTTTTCGGCGTGGATGCCAACATTGTGGCACTGTCGGGTATAGCTATTGCTATTGGAGTCATGGTGGATATTGGCATAGTGGATGTCGAGAATATATTACGGCATCTGGAAATGAAAGAAAATAAAGGTGTTCGCGGTAAAAAACTGTTATCGGTAATTTATCTGGCTACTACAGAAGTTCGTGCGGCAATAGTCACTTCGATCGCA
>MEOR01000036.1:1819-2028 GCA_001769295.1 Bacteroidetes bacterium GWF2_49_14
ACTCGAAGCTTCTGAAGGAAAACTTTTCCATCCGTTGGCTTTCACTAAGACTTTTGCCCTGCTGGCAGCTTTTGTATTAGGAATTGTGGTTTTGCCAACACTGGTTTATCTTTTCTTCAATATAAAGCCGAACACGCAAAAAATAAAAAAGATAAGCAATATCATCCTTATTGTAACCGGATTAGTTATTGTATTTATATGGCATACAT
>MEOR01000036.1:2126-6622 GCA_001769295.1 Bacteroidetes bacterium GWF2_49_14
GTAACAGTATTGACAGCCGTATATTATCTGACATCAGAATGGCTGCCTCTGGGTCCGCACAATAGTTTGTTGCTTAATTATCTTTTTGTGGCCCTTTTGGTAACGGCAATATTGCTGGCACTGATGTCAATGGTGCGTTATTATGAGCAAATTTTACGCTGGGCACTCGAAAACAAAAAGAAATTTCTGCTTCTTCCTGCTTTCACATTACTATTCGGATTGCTGGTATGGCAGGGATTCAATCGAGTATTCGGATTTGTGGCAAATGGTATGGAGCGTGTCGGCTGGAAAACATTCAGAGAAACATCTGTCTGGAAGGGTGCAACAGCTACATTTCCCGGGATCGGCAAAGAATTCATGCCATCACTCAACGAAGGATCGTTTCTGTTGATGCCTACCAGTATGCCGCATACCGGCATCGAAAAGAACCTTGAGTATGTAAAACTGCTCGACAAACGCTTATCGGCCATCCCTGAAGTGGAAGTCGCAGTAGGGAAATGGGGGCGCGTAAATTCGGCACTTGATCCGGCTCCTGTGCAGATGTTTGAAAACACCATTAACTACCGGCCGGAATATATATTGAATGCCGAAGGACATCGCATGCGTTTCAAAACTGATGAGGAAGGCGCTTATCTGTTAAAAGGCGGCAATAAATATCATCCTGAAAAAGGAGTATTCCGTGTAATTCCCGTAGATAGTTTAATTGAAGATAGGCAGAGTGGCGAATATTTCCGTCAGTGGAGATCCGAAATCAAAAAACCGGATGATATCTGGAAAGAAATCGTGAAAGTAACTGAAATTCCGGGACTAACCTCGGCGCCAAAACTACAACCTATCGAAACACGTTTGGTGATGTTATCTACAGGAATGCGTGCTCCCATGGGACTTAAGATATACGGTCCGGATCTTGAATCAATTGAAAAAGCGGGCTTGCAGTTTGAGAAAGAGCTGAAAAATATTCCTGCGCTAAAAGCATCTACAGTTTTTTATGATCGTGCTGTTGGCGCTCCTTATCTGGAAATCCGTTTGAAAAGAGATGCAATGGCGCGTTACGGCATGACTGTGGAAGAGGTGCAGGACGTTTTGCAGGTGGCAGTAGGTGGTATGTCGCTCGGTAGTTCAGTGGAAGGCAGAGAGCGATTCCCGATCCGGGTCCGGTATGCCCGGGAGTTACGCGACAATCCCGAAGACCTGAAACTTATGCTTATTCCTTCGATGAATGGAATGCAAGTGCCTTTAAGCGAAATTGCGGACATTGATTACACACGGGGGGCGCAAATGATACGGAGCGAAAATACCTTCCTGACGGGTTATGTTATTTTCGACAAGGCCGGAAACAGGGCCGAAATAGATGTGATTGATGAAGTTGGCAAAGTATTGAAGGAAAAACTAGCCTCCGGGGAGATAAAACTTCCTCATGGCGTGACCTATAGCTTTGCAGGTAATTACGAGCAACAACAACGGGCCACACAACGCCTTGCCATAGTGATTCCGCTAAGTCTCCTACTGATTCTCCTATTACTCTATTTTCAGTTCAAAACTATTACGGCCTCATTGATCCATTTCTCGGGTGTATTTGTAGCTTTTGCCGGAGGATTCATCATGTTATGGCTTTACGGTCAGGACTGGTTCCTTAATTTTTCGATAGCTGATACCAATTTCAGGGATTTGTTTCAAATGCATCCAATTAACCTGAGTGTGGCTGTATGGGTGGGGTTTATCGCATTGTTTGGCATAGCTACCGACGATGGTGTGTTGATGGGTTCGTACATTCATCAGGTATTTGAAGAGCGTAAACCGTCCACCGTCCACGCGGTACGCGAGGCAGTGGTTGAGGCCGGCCTGAAACGCGTTCGTCCGGCCATGATGACCACAGCAGTAGCAGTAATCGCATTATTACCCGTACTCTCGTCGAGCGGAAAAGGCGCAGATATCATGATACCAATGGCAATACCCACATTTGGAGGTATGATTATACAAATCATGACCATATTCGTGGTGCCGGTTTTTCAGTCTATCTGGAGGGAAAATGCAGTTCGCACGTTACAAAATAAAAAAATATTCATCCATAATAAAGAACAAGAAGATGAAAATATATAAAACCATAGTGTTCATCCTTATTCTGCTCAGTCTGGAGCACATTGCAGCACAAGTTCAGGTACACGATTCGCTGCTTTATTATATGAATAATGCAGCAAAAGATAATCCGGGACTACTCGCGAAAACAGATGAATACAAAGCAGCTTTGCTCAGAGTACCGCAGGTAAGCAGCCTGCCTGACCCGGAACTGAACATGAGTGTATTCCTTACGCCGATGGAAGTTGTTTCAGGGAAGCAGGTCGCCGATTTCGAACTTATGCAAATGTTTCCGTGGTTCGGTACCCTGAAATATGCCAAAGATGAAATGAGTCTGATGGCTAAAGCCAGTTATGAATCGTTGAAGGATGCAAGATTGCAGTTGTTCTACGAAGTACAAAATAGTTGGTACGATCTGTACCGGACACGTCGCCAACTGGCGCTTACAGGCAATAATATCGATTTGCTAAAAACCATTGAACAGTTGGCGCTGATTAAATACAAAACTTCTTCTTCAGGCATCTCCACCCCGGCTCCGGTTATAAAGCAAGAGCCTAAAACAGCTACCCAAAACACGGGAAACATGAGCAATATGAGTGGAAATACAGTCCCGGGTGGAGGAAGCATGACGGCATCGGGAATGACAGGAAGCCCCATGAACATAAGTTCGTCGGGACTTCCGGCCATTTACCGGCTGCAAATGGAAAGTAACGAACTGGAAAATGAATTGTCCATCCTTATGGAAAATGAGAAAGCTCAAAAAGCCCGGTTCAATGCATTACTCAACCGACCAGCAACGGCACAGGTATTCGTACCTGACACACTGGAAATGGATTCTATAGACATCTCTCTCATAGAACATCCGGACGACAATCTGTTTCTGAATCAGCCTATGCTCGAAATGCTCCGCTACGAATCACAATCGCTCACCGCAAAGGGAAAAATGGTGGATCGTATGGGTTATCCCATGTTGGGTATTGGTTTAGGTTATTCAGTAATAGGTAAAAGCGAAACTTCAAGCCCGATGATGAATGGAATGGACATGGTAATGCCCATGTTAAAAATCAGTATTCCTATTTACAGGAAGAAATATAAAGCCATGAAATCGGAAACAGAGATGCTGAGATCGGCGACTCACAACAACCTGAAAGAGACACAGAACCAAATTCTTACCGCTTATTTCGAAGCTATGCAAAGGTATGAGAATGCCCGTCGCCAAATTAGCTTATATAGCGAACAAGTTGCTTTGCTACAAAAGATTCTGACACTCTCAATGAAGGATTTCAGCATTTCGGGTAACGGACTGTCCGAATTGCTGCGTACGCGCCAGGAGTTGTTCGACTATGAGTTAAAACAGGAAGAAGCTGTTGCTGAACTCAACACCTCCATTGCTTATCTGCGGCGACTTACAGCCTATAAATATGCTGGTATTTTTAATAACAATTAATAAAAGAATCATGAAAAAAATATTTTCAAACACATATCTCCGGTACGGACTAATGCTTTTGGCCGGTTTATCACTGGGCTGGTTATTGTTTCATAACGGAACACATACAACCGAAGCTAATCATAAACACAGTGAAGTTGAAGGCGAACACAGTGAAACCTGGACTTGCTCTATGCATCCGCAAATCAAAATGGATAAACCCGGGAAATGTCCTATTTGCGCCATGGATTTAATTCCATTGAGTCAAATGGGTAGTGCTTCGGCGGTGTCCGACGCGGTTCATTTTACTCATGAAGCCGCTGCTCTTGCCAATATTCAAACGACAATTGTGACCAGCCATGCACCTGAAAAGGAAATTCGTCTTTTTGGAAAAGTTCAAACAGATGAACGATTATTGCAAAGTCAGACTGCCAGTATATCTGGTAGAATTGAGAAGTTGCTTGTCAATTTTACGGGTGAGCGGGTGCGCAAAGGGCAAACCCTTGCCCTGATTTATTCTCCTGAGTTGGTGACGGCCCAACAGGAACTACTGGAAGCCGCAAGAAGTAAAAACATACAACCTGAGTTGTATCTTGCCGCACGCGAAAAATTAAGTTTGTGGAGATTGTCCGAAAATCAAATCAATAATATTGAAAAGACGGGAAGAGTAAAAACCGTGTTTGAGGTGCTTTCGGGCACA
This sequence comes from Bacteroidetes bacterium GWF2_49_14, assembly GCA_001769295.1. GTDB lineage: Bacteria > Bacteroidota > Bacteroidia > Bacteroidales > UBA12481 > UBA12481. Next base: position 6,329 of record MEOR01000036.1, read on the forward strand.
TCAGGCATTGTTACGGCAAAGCGTGTAAGTACAGGCGATTATGTTTCACAGGGGTCGGTATTGTTTGACGTAGCAGATTTGTCGCAGGTATGGGTACTTTTCGATGCCTATGAAAGTGACCTACCTTTCCTGGATGTGGGTAACGAAATTAAATTCAGTGTACAGGCACTACCGGGAAAAAACTTCACTGCCCGTATCCGTTTTATTGATCCGGTGATCGATCCTGTGAATCGTGTATCTAAAGTCAGGGTGGAAATTAGCAATGGAAAAGGAGAACTGAAACCCGAAATGTTT
>MEOR01000037.1 GCA_001769295.1 Bacteroidetes bacterium GWF2_49_14
GCCAACGTAAAAATCGGCGCTAAAGCGACCATACATGGAAGTGTCACCATTGCCGATAACGTGACCATAGGAGATAATGTGATTATATTCCCCGGAGTAAGTCTCTATAACGAAACGAAAATCGGAAACGACTGTATCATACACTCCAATGTAGTGATTGGTTCTGATGGATTCGGATTCGCACGTGCTGAGGATGGTTCGTACAGTAAGATTTTGCAAATGGGGAATGTTGTCATTGAGGATCAGGTGGAGATTGGGTCCAACTCAACGATTGACAGGGCGACCTTCGGTAGCACAGTTATTTCGAGAGGAGTAAAAATAGACAATTTAGTGCAGATAGCACACAATGTAGAGATTGGTGAGAACTCAGTGATTGCTTCACAAACAGGTATAGCGGGTTCATCAAAAATAGGTAAAGGCGTGATGTTTGGCGGACAAGTCGGAATTACCGGCCATGTGAATATTGCCGACGGAACCATCCTTGGGGCAAAAGCCGGTGTAGCCGGTTCTATAAAAATCCCCGGACAAACATTCTCCGGTTATCCTGCCGTACCAATCAATACCTTTCGAAGATCCTACGTGGTCAACAAAAATTTACCGGAATTACAAAAGACAGTCAACCTGTTGCAACAAAAAATAGAGGAATTGGAAAAGATGTTATTGTCTGATAAAAAGAATTCCTGACAGCTGATATTGAAAATGAAACAACAAACCATTGGGAATTCTTTTTCACTTGAAGGAAAAGGATTACATACCGGAGTAAACATCTGTTTAACGGCACATCCTGCTCCCGACAATCATGGCATAAGAATAAGGCGCATCGACATGGAGGGCACTCCTGAAATTGAAGCTGTGGCCGACAATGTAATCGAGACAGTCAGAGGAACTGTACTGAAGATTGCTGATTCTCAGGTAAGCACTATTGAACATGCCATGGCGGCATTTTATGCTTCAGGAATCGACAACTGTCTTTTCGAGGTAAACGGACCTGAATTTCCGATTCTGGATGGTAGTGCAAAATTATTTATTGAAAAGATACAGGAAGTCGGGATCGTTGCACAAAACGACGACAAGGAATATATTACTATCACCGAATTGACTGAATGTGCCATTGCCACAGGGTCAAATATCAAGGCTTATCCCGCTGAAGAACTTGAACTTGAAGTAAAAATCGGCTTCAATTCACCTGTTCTGAAAGAACAATATGCGCAATTAAAGCAACTTAAAAACTTTGCGGGGGATATTGCCAATGCACGCACCTTTGTTTTTGTGAGAGAGATTGAGCCTCTGCTGAACATGAATCTTATCAAAGGAGGTGATTTGAAAAACGCCATTGTGATTTACGATAACATAATGCCACAGGAGGCGCTGAATGCACTGACCGACAAGCTGAATCAACCCAGAATAGATGCAAATGAACCCGGCTATTTAAGCGGAGCACTTCATTTTGAAAATGAACCTGCCAGACACAAATTACTTGATGTATTAGGTGATCTAGCTCTAACAGGCAAACCGGTCAAAGGTAGCATCGTAGCAACATATCCCGGACATACAATCAACACTGAATTTGCTAAATTACTCAGAAAAAAATATTTATAACTAAGAAAAAATGTCTCAACAGCCATTAGCACAGATACATCCGGATGCCATCATTGGTCCTGATGTTGAAATAGGACCTTTTGTTTTTATTGATAAAAATGTTGAAATAGGCGCAGGAACCAAAATCGGTTCGAATGTAACCATCCTGGAAGGAACACGTATCGGTGAAAAATGCAATATTTTTCCGGGAGCTGTTTTGGGAGGAATTCCTCAGGATTTAAAATTCAAAGGCGAAGAATCGCTTGCAATCATTGGCAACAACACAACTATCCGTGAGTTTGTGACCGTAAACAGAGGTACCACTGCAAAAGGAAAAACAGTTGTGGGAAGTAACTGCCTGATCATGGCATACTCGCATGTGGCACATGATTGCATTGTTGGAAATAACGTAATTGTTGCCAATGCTTGTCAACTGGCTGGTGAAGTGGAAATTGCCGATCATGCAATTCTGGGAGGAGGAACGCTCGTTCACCAGTTCTCCAAGATCGGTGCTCATGTAATGGTTCAGGGCGGAACAAGGGTAATTAAAGATGTACCGCCTTATGTTACTGCAGGAAGAGATCCACTGACCTATGCAGGAGTTAACAGTGTAGGCTTGAGACGAAGAGGCTTCTCAAATGAGCAAATCACTTTGATACAGGACACTTACCGCATAGTTTTTCAATCTAAATTAAACACTACGAACGCGCTGGCTAAAATTCTTGAAACGATCCCGGCGACTCCTGAAAGAGATCTCATAGTGGAATTCATCAAATCTTCAGATCGGGGAATTATCAAGGGATTTGTTTAGTTGAGAGTTGAAAATTGAAAGTGGAGAGTTAAATACCCAAATAATTTTGTAGATTTGTCGTCAATTGCCCCTATCAATAGATAGGGGTTTCGGTTTGATAGAGAAAATAAATATAAACAGAATATGGAAACAACAAATACAGACGCACCAAAGAAAAGTCTCAATTTTATTGAGCTGATGGTTGAGCAGGATTTGAAGGATGGCAGAAACGACGGCCGCATTCAGACAAGGTTTCCGCCAGAGCCCAATGGTTATCTGCATATAGGACATGCCAAGGCAATCTGCATGGACTTCGGTATTGCAAAAAAATACGGAGGCATCTGTAACCTGCGTTTCGATGATACGAACCCTGCAAAAGAAGATGTAGAATATGTTGATTCTATCATGGAAGACATCAAATGGTTGGGTTACGAATGGAAGAACGTCTATTATGCTTCTGATTATTTCCAACAGCTCTGGGATCTGGCTATTCAATTAATTAAAGATGGCAAGGCTTACATCGACGAACAATCGGCAGAAACCATTGCTAAGCAAAAAGGTTCTCCTACCGTTCCGGGCGTTGAAAGTCCTTACCGCAACCGACCGGTAGAGGAAAGTCTGGCACTTTTCGAGAAAATGAACTCCGGCGAAATTGCTGAAGGTGCCATGGTATTACGCGCTAAAATCGACATGACCTCATCGAACATGCATTTCCGCGACCCCATCATGTACCGCATCATCACCGATCATCCGCATCATCGTACCGGTTGGACATGGAAAGCTTATCCCATGTACGACTATGCCCACGGACAATCCGACTATTTTGAAGGAGTAACCCACTCGCTTTGTACACTTGAGTTTGAGGTTCACCGCCCGCTTTACGACTGGTTCATCGATCAGTTTAAAACTTCGGATTACCGTCCACGACAGACTGAATTCAACCGTTTGAACATCACTTATACCGTGATGAGCAAACGCAAAATGTTGCAGTTAGTGGAAGAAGGATTGGTTACAGGATGGGATGATCCGCGCATGCCAACCTTGTGCGGTTTACGTCGCCGCGGTTATTCTCCTGAAGCCATTCATAATTTTATCGACAAAATTGGCTATACCAAATATGATGGTATCAACGATATCGGATTACTGGAACATGCGGCACGCGAGACGCTGAACAAAACAGCAACCCGGGTCAATGCGGTGCTTAATCCCGTGAAGCTTATTGTAACCAACTATCCTGAAGGTCAGGTGGAGAAACTCACCACCGAGAACAATCCTGAAGACACATCAGCAGGTTCGCGCGAAATCCTTTTCTCCAGAGAACTCTATATAGAAAGAGAGGATTTCATGGAAGAAGCTCCTAAAAAATTCTTCCGCATGACTCCCGGTCAGGAGGTTCGACTGAAAAGTGCTTATATCGTAAAATGTACCGGATGCAAAAAAGACGCAGAAGGAAATATTGAAGAAATCTACTGCGAATATGACCCCCTGACCAAAAGCGGCATGCCCGACTCAGGAAGGAAAGTTAAAGGAACGCTTCATTGGCTGTCGACTCAGAATGCTGTTCAGGCAGAAGTAAGACTTTACGATCGGCTTTTCAATGTCGAAAATCCATCAGCCGACGAACGCGATTTCCGTGATCTGTTGAATCCGGATTCGTTGAAAGTGCTGACCAACTGTTATGTGGAACCATGGTTGAAGAATGAAAAACTGCTTTCGGGTTTTCAGTTCCAGCGCACCGGATATTTCAACATCGACCCTGACACAACTTCCGAAAGGTTGATATTCAACAGAACAGTATCGTTAAAAGATAGTTGGGCGAAAGAACAAAACAGGTAATTTATCACTGTAGAGACGTCCGAATCGGGCGTCTCTACAGTTTTTATTCGGGCGTCTCTACATTTTTTCGCTATTACCTATTCGCTTTTCGCTATTACCTATTCGTTTTTACCTATTCGCTTTTAACAACCCCCTCCAGCACCTCATACACAATCGGACAAGTAGAAGCATTCTCAACCGACAACATATATATTTGATAAAACTTCTTTCGGTCGGTGTGAGGATATTCGCGGCAGGCTTTTGGACGGAATTCGTAAATAGCACAATAATTATCAGCACCCAGAAACGGACATGGCATTGATTTAAAGACCAAATCACCGTCCTCGTCAGTTTTAAGATATTGTGAAATTAAATCAGTCTGCTTCATTCTAAGCGCTTTGGCCATCTTTTCCACATCTTTATCAGTAATCCGCGGACCAAGCGTTCGGCAACAGTTACCGCAGGTCAGACAATCAATTTGTTCAGAATACTTTTCGTGCAAAGCATGAACGGTCAAATCCATCTTTTCCAACTGCTTTTTGTGCGTCCTGAAATACTTCACCCAATCTGCCTTCCTGCGCTTAGAATCCTCTTTCAATCTATTGATATCCATATGTTTATTTTATTACCATTACCCCTTATCCGGGTAGTCAAAGATAACACAATCAGCTATTTTATCAAAATTGAACAACATTCATAAAAAATAAGTATCTTTGCGGGCGATACAATAAATCTTGTTACCTTTTTATGAGTCTATTAAGTAGTGTATTGGGACAATACGATGCCCCACAGAAAGCAAAAGCACTCGGTGTATATCCGTATTTTCGTCCCATAGAATCAGATCAGGACACAGTAGTAACTATCAATGGGAAATCGGTTCTGATGTTTGGATCAAACAGCTACCTCGGCTTAACCAATCATCCAAGATTAAAAGAAGCAGCCATCAAAGCCGTTGAAAAATACGGTACGGGTTGTGCCGGCTCGCGATTCCTGAATGGCACTCTCGACATCCATATTGAACTGGAAGAGAGATTGGCTAAACTGGTCCATAAACAGGCAGCACTGGTATATGCTACCGGCTTTACGGTAAACTCGGGTGTAGTTCCCTGCATTACCGGTCGCGAAGATTATCTCATCTTTGATGAATTTGATCACGCATCCATCATTGAAGGAAAAAGACTTTCGTTTTCCAAACAACTGAAATACCGTCACAACGACATGGACGCTCTCGAAAAGCTTTTACAGAAATGTGAGCCGGACAGAGTAAAAGTAATTGTTGTCGATGGAGTTTTCAGCATGGAAGGAGATGTTGCCAAATTACCTGAAATAGTTGAATTATCGAAAAAATATAATGCCTCTATCATGGTCGACGAAGCACACTCACTGGGTGTTTTCGGAAAAACAGGAGCCGGAGTTTGCGAACATTTCGGCGTTTCCGCCGACGTGGACCTGATCATGGGCACCTTCAGCAAGTCATTAGGCACTATCGGCGGATTTATTGCTTCGGATGAAAGCATCATCAATTTCCTGAAACATAACTCTAGAACATTGATTTTCAGCGCCTCTATCACTCCTGCTTCAACGGCATGTGTACTCGAAGCCCTGGATGTAATGGCTGATGAGACTTGGAGAAAAGATGCTTTATGGGCAAATACAAAACGGGCAAAGGAAGGATTCCTGAAAGCAGGTTTTGAAATAGGAACAACG
>MEOR01000038.1:0-657 GCA_001769295.1 Bacteroidetes bacterium GWF2_49_14
TACCCCGTCCTCTCCACACAAACCCTCCCCTCAGCAGCCTTCGCAAAATCCACCTCAAAAACGATCAGTTCCTGACCCGGCGACTGTACGTAAGGTTCCTCCACCTTTATCACCCATTTCCCCTTCCCGACACCCGCAATTCCGTAATTCAGGTCATACAGGCAGTTGCAGTCACAAAGACTTGATTTCTCCCGTTCTATAATAATCAGCGTATCTCCTGAAACTTTCAGATCGGCGCTGATTTTTTCCGGACAGCAGTTGAAAGCCGCATTAACGCGGGAGATAGCGAGCACATTGTCCTTCCAGACATAGGTAAGGCAATCCTGGGTTTTCGGAATGCTGTCGGCCGATTTGAGCATAAAATCTTTACAATCGCTGGCACTCAGGGACAACAAGTCCGGTTTAAGCGATTCCTTATTGCAGGAAGTCAGGCACAAAAACGATCCAAAAAAGTACGAAAGCAGGCGCCCAGCCCGGAATTCCTCTTTGCGTCTTAGCGCCTTTGCGAGAGAAAAATATCCACAAATCATTGAAAATCAATTAGACTGATTTAATAAATCATTGCGAGAACCAAAAGTATCGACATGGGGACTGATCTGGCCGGATCAAACGGAATCAAGCAAATTCCGTACCACAACGAGTCCTTCCCCAATGTTT
>MEOR01000038.1:714-3017 GCA_001769295.1 Bacteroidetes bacterium GWF2_49_14
GGCCTTCGCCCCGGCTGATTCAAAGTTCCGGAACTTATCGGAGAAATCAGTCCTTCATTCAAAGAAAAAAACCGGGCAGTCTGCATGGCAAAATCAAATACCGAGATCATCTGAGGACCCGATAAATGGTAAATGCCGGTTCGCTCCCGTTGAATGATCCTGACGATTCCCTCCGCCAGGTCATCAGCCAGTGTAGGCATCCGGAACTGGTCGGTAACCACCCGGATCGGCAATCCCTCCATCAGGGATTTTCTGACCCAAAGCACCAGGTTTGACCGGTTCATGGCCGGTGCCACACCGTATACCAGGATGGTTCTGATAACAGTTCGCGGAGTCCGCAGCCCGAGGGTGATGAATTCACCCTGTAGCTTCGACCAGCCGTAAGTGCTTACCGGATTTGGCGTATCCTCCTCTGAATAAGGGCCTTTCAACCCGTCAAAAATAAAATCGGTGGAGATATAAATAAAATGTGCCCCGATTTTTTCGGTAGCCCTGGAGACCTCGCGGGTTCCGTCAATATTGATCCGGTCGCACAGGCCAGGGTCCAGTTCGCACGGGTCAACCTGCGTCAGGGCAGCAGCATGAACCACCACATCGGGCCTTATGGTGGCGATTACCTCAGCGCACTGGCCTGCAACAGCGAGATCACCCGGAAAGAAACGTTCTTTGGAAAACCCGGGTATATTATTTTCATGCAGCGAGGTAGCATAAACCTCCGTATCAGGCTCAGCAAGAAGCCTCTTGATCAGGGTCTGGCCGACCAGGCCGTTGGATCCGGTGATGAGAATTCGTTTCATAATCGGAGAGCTAAGATACTATATTAAACGCCTCCGGGGTTTTGTATCAGGGCTTGACCGATACGGCAGCTCAGGCATTTACGGGGCTGGCAGTAAGCCGTAAAAAGGTGAAGGAAAGCCTGGGAATAGAATGCATTGGGGACCCGGAATCCATAACCGGTCCAGATCCGGGTGATTCGGTTGCTCTCAGGTGGCATTTTCTCAAGGGATTCCATCCATTTCTCGCGTGCCGTGTGGTCGCCCTGGCGGTTGGCCCAGCAGGCAAAAAAGGGAATTGCTGCGTTGATGGAAAACAAATTGACCGTGTCGGATCCAATACCGGGGTAACCGGCCGCCCACTTTTTACCGAAATCATAGTGTATCTTCCAGTAGGAGGATACCGGATGTTCAAAGACTCCGCGACTCACCCTGCCGGCGGAGCGCGTAACCAGACCCAGCCGGTCGGGGTTGCCCGAAAGGAAGGTAGCGAGCTGTGCCAGCCTGACTGTGGGGAAATTAGCAGGTCGCATCCGAAGGAATTTCCACCCGGGATTCATCAGGGGTTCGAGGTTGTATTTGCGGCGGGCAAACTCAAACTCAGCCGCAAGCCCCTTGGAATACGGATCAGGCTTTCGCTCCGGAATCATACCGGATTGACCAAAAAGGAGGGCTTCCAGCCGGAAGGGATTCGCCAGGGAATAGCGGATTGCCTGGAGGGGTAAGGAACGACCCAGCCGGTCAAATGCTTCCTGGTTGATGCCAAATCCGAATGATCGGAAGATGATTTGAACCAGGGTCTCCTCCCATCCTCCTTTGTTCTCAGCAAGGCGCCCGCTGATCATCGTTGTTTTGCTCTCCATGCGCTCAACTCCCATTGCAACCAGCCAGCTCTCTACCTCTAGCGGTTCAAGCTTTTGCCAGGCTGCTCCGCACGGTACCGGCGAAAGGGTTGACAGCATACCATGATAGGTATCCAGATAAGCAGGCTTAACCGGCAGCGATACCGCCGGTATCACCTCCCCTCCGGGCCTTGTAACCTCGCAATCAGCCTCATAGACAACATGAAGAATTACCGTATCATACGCCGGATCCTTGTCATGCCCGTGACGGAACCAGTCGGAGGCCTTAACATGAATCTCCGTATGGCCCACCCAAACGGTACCGGCAATCCGGATCCTCGAAAACAGAAAATCCGGTCCCGCATCGGTATTAAACTGCCCGGGAGCCAAAATCTCAACCCGCTCGCCCTTGGGGGTAAACAACCTATCCGCCGGAAATAATCCATATTTCCAGATGTACTGTAGAAAATCTTCCTGCATGGCATATCTTTTTCAGATATAGATGCAGGAAAGAGGGGAAAGTGGAGAAATGGGGGAAGAAAAGTTGCCGGATAAGATTGGTTGCCGGTTGCCGGTTACCGGTTAGGCCAGAACTGTCATCCTGACTTTCGTCAGGATCCCCAGCCTCGGAGCATTTGTCATCCCCGCGAAAGCGGGGACCGCGTGCCCCAGCCGAACAGCAGCCTCG
>MEOR01000038.1:3047-36755 GCA_001769295.1 Bacteroidetes bacterium GWF2_49_14
GGACCGCGTGCCCCAGCTGAACAGCAACATCGGAGCATTTGTCATCCCCGCGAAAGCGGGGACCGGTTCCTATGCGTACCGCGCTTCAAGGGACGCGGTCCCCGCTTTCGCGGGGATGACAAGTACACCTGGGTAACCAGCAACCAGCAACCAGCAATCGCCTACATCCCTTTAGTCATCCTCTCGGCCGCGCCCCTCGCCTTTTCAGCAAAATCGGAACCGCTGCCGGCAAAGATGATTCCGCGGGAGTTGTTGATCAGGAGGCCGCCATGGGTGCTTTTCCCGTTTTCAAGCACCATCTCCAGCGAACCGCCCTGGGCTCCCACGCCCGGGACCAGCAGGAAGTGCTCCGGAACAATTTTTCGGATCCGCCGAAGGTATTCGGGGCGTGTGGCCCCCACCACAAACATCATGTTATCATGTGTACCCCAGGTTGCACTCTCACGCAGAACTTTCTCGTACAGGGGTTCGCCGTCGGAAAAACGCTGCATCTGAAAATCATTTGCGCCAGGGTTGGAGGTCAGCGCCAGAAGAATGGCCCATTTGCCGGTAAACTGAAGAAAAGGTTCTATCGAGTCCCTGCCCATATAAGGAGACAGGGTGATGGCATCAAAATCATACCGGATGAAAAAGGCCCTGGCATATTGATCGGCGGTATTGCCTATATCCCCCCGCTTGGCATCGGCTATGATGAACAGGTTGGGATCGACCGACCGGATATGGTCAACCGTCATCTCCAGCTGCTCCATGCCTTCGGTTCCCATGGCCTCATAAAAGGCCAGGTTCGGCTTGTAGGCAACCGCCAGGTCATGCGTCGCATCGATGATCGCCCGGTTAAAGGCAAAAACCGGATGCGCCTCCCGGTTCAGGTGCACCGGTATCTTTCCAGGATCACTGTCGAGCCCGACACACAGGTAAGATCCCTTCCGCCGGATTTCGTGGTTCAGTTCTGCAGCAGTCATTATTTCACAATATCAGAGGCTTTGAGTCGCTCAGCATTTTCCGCAATCTGCAATTTATCGATAATTTCCATGATATCCCCGTTGAGAACAGCCGGAAGGTTGTAGAGGGTAAAGTTGATCCGGTGATCGGTCATGCGCCCCTGCGGATAATTGTAGGTCCGGATCTTGGCCGACCGGTCTCCGGTGCTTACCATCGTTTTCCGCCTAGACGAGATCTCATCGAGGTATTTCTGATATTCAAGGTTGTACAGCCGGGTCCTGAGTTCAACCATGGCCTTTTCCTTATTCTTGATCTGCGATTTCTGGTCCTGGCAGGTGACCACCACGCCGGATGGCACATGGGTAAGCCGTACGGCGGAATACGTTGTGTTCACCGACTGGCCGCCGGGACCGGAGGAACAATAGGTGTCGACACGGATATCGGAATTATTCAGTTCGATGTCGAATTCTTCGGCCTCGGGCAATACCGCTATCGTTGCTGCCGAGGTGTGAATCCGGCCCTGCGTTTCGGTTTGCGGCACCCGCTGTACCCGGTGGACACCAGATTCATATTTCATGATTCCATATACCCCATCTCCGGTAACAGAGAGAATAACTTCCTTATACCCACCGTTGGTTCCCTCGGTGAAGCTGGTGATACTGTACTTCCATCCCTTTATGTCGAAGAACTTGACATACATCCTGAACAGGTCACCGGCAAAAATACTGGCTTCATCCCCGCCGGTACCGGCCCTGATTTCCATCACGGCATTCTTGGCATCCTCGGGATCCGCAGGCAATAATAAAACTTTGATCTCCTCCTCCATCTCCTCCCGGCGGTGAACCAGCATATCCATCTCCTCCTTGGCCATCTCACGCATTTCTTCATCCTTCTCGGTTTCGAGGATTTTCTTGGTGGAATCCAGATTTTCCGTGATATTCTTGTATTCACGATAAAACTCAACAATCTTGCTGAGTTCCTTATATTCTTTATTCAGAAGAACATACCGCTTCATGTCATTGATCACTTCCGGTTCTGTAATTAACCGGGCGACCTCTTCAAATCGGGCGGCGATGCCCTCAAGTTTTAACAACAACATAATTCCAGTTTTACGATTAACAAGTTACGATTAGTTGGTAATTGGCCTCCCTGCGGTCGGCTAATTGGCTCCGCTGCGCTCCGCTAATTGGGGCTTCGCCCTAATTAGCCCGAAGGGCCAATTAGCGACCGTAGGGAGCCAATTAGCCGACCGCAGGGAGGCCAATTACTTAATAGAAATAATCCCCATAACCACCGGAAATGGTAAGGCTGCGCGAATTGGCAGGAGCACACCGTCCAATTACCTGCGCGTCGATTCCGAATCCCGCAGCAATCTGGACAATACGGTCGGCAAATGGTTCAGGCAGGTAGATCTCAAACCGGTGGCCCATGTTGAAAACTTTGTACATCTCGGACCAGGGGGTGTTTGATTGCTGCTGTATCAGGCGAAAAAGGGGCGGAACCGGGAACAGGTTGTCCTTGATGATGTGAAGATTTTCGATAAAATGGAGAATCTTGGTCTGTCCGCCGCCTGAGCAGTGAACCATGCCGTGAATCTCATGGCGTAACTCTTTCAGTATCGCGATAACCACCGGCGCGTAGGTCCGCGTCGGGGACAACACAAGCTTTCCCGCCGTAAGTCCTGTACCTTCAATCGGGTCAGTCAGCTGAACGGATCCCGAATAAACCAGATCATCAGGAACCTGGGGATCAAAGGATTCAGGGTATTTTACAGCCAGATATTTCGCAAAAACATCGTGCCGCGCGGAAGTCAGGCCGTTGCTGCCCATCCCTCCGTTGTATTCATTCTCATAGTTTGCTTTGCCCGATGATGATAGCCCGACAATGACATCACCCGGCCGGATCCGGTCATTGGAGATCACTTCGGCTCTTTTCATCCGCGTCGTCACGGTACTGTCCACAATGATCGTGCGAACCAGATCGCCCACGTCGGCAGTCTCTCCTCCGCAGAAAACGGTTTGCATTCCGTAAGAGGTCAGCAAATCTGCAACCTCCTGTGTACCTTCAATCACCGCGGAGATCACTTCTGCCGGGATGAGGTTTTTATTTCTTCCGATAGTGGAACTGAGCATGATGGGACCTGTTGCCCCAATGCAAAGCAGGTCATCGGTATTCATTATTACGGCATCGTGTGCAATCCCTTTCCACACCGAAAGATCCCCGGTCTCTTTCCAGTACAGGTAAGCCAGTGAGGATTTGGTCCCGGCTCCGTCAGCGTGCATGATGCTGCACCAATCCGGGTCGCCGGCTAAAATATCAGGAATGATCTTACAAAAAGCACGGGGAAACAGCCCCTTGTCGAGGCTGCTGATTGCGCGGTGCACATCCTCCTTCGAGGAAGAGACACCCCGTTGTGCATAGCGGTTTCCGGGTTTCATTTCCTGATCTTCGTCTTTCCCTGCTGGAGCTCCTCCATACCACGCATAAGCAACTGTTTCTCAGCATCATAATCTCCCTTGCGCTGCTCCATGGGAACGTAATCATTGCTCAGCACCCGGAATTCCGTGCGACGGTTCAGCTGGTGTGCTATTTCACGGTTTTGCTCGACGGGCAGTTTTTCGATATACTCTTTCGAGAGGGTGTCACCTACCTGAATAAAGGAGTTCTGGGATGCGATCTTATCATCTGCAATGCGCGGTACATCGGGCCCGTATCCCCTGGCCTTCAGCCTGTCCTTCTCGATGCCCTTGGAGATCAGATAATCAACAACCGATTGTGCCCGGTTCTGGGATAGTTCCAGGTTTGACATCACCCGAAAAGGCCTGATGTCGGTATGTGACATCAGCTCGATCGTAATATTCGGGTTATCCTCAAGTGTTTCCACCAGTTGATCCAGTGCGATCATGGATTCCGGACGAAGATCCCACTTGGCCAGATCATAGAGGATATTCGGCAGTTCTATTGGCTTTTCATAGGGTGCGAGCACCAGGTTAACATTGAACTCCCTGCTCTCTTCGAGGCCCATGGTGGTTTCGCGTACCTTGCCGTTGAGGAAGCCCCGTTTAAAGGCGACAACCAGGTAATCTGTTTCGGCTTTCAGTTTGAAAGAGAACCCTCCGACGGAATCGCTCTTGCTTTCGAGCGAAGTGCCGTCACTGCCGATGAGCCTTACATCCGCAGCCGGAATGGGCATATCCGTCCGCTCGTTGAGTACCTTGCCCGCAAGGCTGAATCTTTTCTCCGGCAGAACGAAGGAATAGATGTCGTCCCCGCCCTTCCCTCCGGTACGGCTGGAAACAAAATATCCGCGCTCCTCTTCTTTCTGAAAGATCATTCCGAAATCATCGCTTACACTGTTCACCGGATATTTCATATTCTCAACAATCCAGTTATCCTCCTCATCAGTATGTGCCTTGAAAACATCCAATCCTCCCAATCCGGGATGCCCGCTGGAAGAAAAATAGAACAGGGTATCCGTTTTGGCAAAGGGAAACATCTCATCCCTGGCTGTGTTGATAGCTTCACCCAGATTTTTCGGCTGACTCCAGGGGCCGTCGGTTTTCTCTCTTTGTATCATCCAGATATCTTTCCCGCCGAGGCTCCCAAGCATGTCACTGACAAAAAACATGGTCAGCTGGTCTGCCGTGAGGCTCGGATGAGCAATTACCACTGAATCCTTGGATATGGGTACAACCGTGGGCTCGCCCCATTTACCGCCCTGCTTTTTAGCCACCATCACCTGGCAGCCCAGTTCCTGCTGCTTGTCGAACCGGCAGCGGGTAAAATACATGGTGTTGCCATCCTCGGCAACCCATGGGGTACCGTCGTCGAACATGGAATTTATCGATTTATCGATCGGCGCCGGAACGGCCCATTTCTGCTTGTTATCCAGCCTGGTGAAAAAGATATCGGAAAAATTCTGACCGGTCGCGCCGTGAACCTTGTTTCCATCGGCACCCTCGCGTGAAGAGGTGATATAGAGTTCTTTATAATCTTCCGAAGCGAAGGCCGGACTGAAATCGTTGTCTTTGGTATTGAAGTCCTTAACGTTTTCTACCTGGTATCGGGTAGGGTTTTTCGTCCAGACCAGAATGGAATCACAGGACTGATATGCATTCAGTGCCATCACATCGGTTGGTTCTATCTTCAGGTACTCTTCATACCGGGCTTTGGCATCGGCGTATTTGCCGTTCATTTTCAGCATTTCAGCGCTGTAAAGGATGGCCAGCGGATTGCTGTATTTCTGCTTGACCAAGCGCACAAAATAAGTTTCGGCACGCTTGGTGTCATTGATCAGGCGGTAACAGTTCCCGATCCGGAAATTGATGTCGGCGCGCCTTGTGCGGTCCTTTTCCTTGGCATAGGCCTTCTTGTACTTTTCAATAGCCTTGAAATACTCGCCCATGGCAAAGGTCTTATCGGCCTGAACCATAAGGTCACGCTTCTGCGCCATGGCCGGGCCTCCGGCAAGAATGGCCAGGATCACAAATAGTAGTAGTACCCGTTCTGATTTCATACCCGATGCTTTTCTGCTGGAGGTCGTAAAAATAGGCAATATTTGCCTCATTTGTAGTATAAACGAAGCAAATACTGCCCTTGGTATATCGGGGTGAACCTTCGGCGAGACCCGTGTTAGCGGGCGAACAACAACTCGCGGTACTTCGGCAGCGGCCAAAGATCGTCGTCAACGATCAGTTCAAGCTTGTCGATATGGTACCGGATTTCATCAAGATAATGCTTGACCTTCTGATTATAGGCATCGGCCAGCTCACGGACATCCTCGATGGTGTTTGCCTCTTTTCTGGCGCTGACCATCTCGTCGACCATCTCCAGAATCAATGCCTTGTGTTTGGAAATCTTGCGGATCGCGCTGAGCTGGTAACTTGCTGCATCCGCAAATTCACTGGCCGGCAGGATTTCTTTTAATCCCTTTACATTCTCGATCAGCCTGTTCTGATATTTAATAACCGTTGGAATGATATGGTTTACAGCCAGATCGCCGAGAACGCGAGCTTCAATCTGTACTTTTTTCGTGAACAACTCGAGCTGGATGTCAAACCGTGCATTCAATTCCCTCTCGGTCAGCACATTCATTCTCTTTAAAAGTTCGACGGACCGTGGCTCGATGTATGCTTTCAGAGCCTCAGGGGCATTCATGACATTGGTCAGGCCCCTGCGTGCAGCTTCCTGAATCCACTCTTCGCTGTATCCGTTGCCTTCAAAAAGAACTTTTCTGGAGTGAATGATATATTTCCTGAGTATCCTCAGGATCGCCTCATCTTTTTTTACGTTTTGCTCCATCAGGGCATCCACATCCTTCCGGAACTCCTGCAACTGGTTTGCAACTGCCGAGTTCAGGACAGTCATCGGGGCGGCGCAGTTCATCGAGGAACCTACTGCCCGGAATTCAAAACGGTTGCCGGTGAAAGCAAAAGGAGAGGTACGGTTGCGATCGGTATTGTCGAGCATGATCTCGGGAATCTTGCCGATATTGAGTTTAAGTTCGGTTTTTTGGTCCGGAGTCATCTTATCCGACGGAACCTTTTGCTCGATTTCGTTCAGTACACGGGTCAGATGTTCGCCGATAAAAACTGAAATGATGGCCGGAGGAGCCTCGTGGGCACCCAGGCGGTGTTCATTGCCCGCAGACATTACGCTGGCCCTGAGAAGATCGGCATAATCATGAACAGCCTTTACCGTATTGACAACAAAGGTCAGAAGCTGCAGGTTCGATTTTGGATTGGTTCCCGGAGCCAGGAGGTTTACTCCGGTATTGGTCAGCATCGACCAGTTGTTATGCTTGCCCGATCCATTGATTCCCTTGTAGGGTTTCTCATGCAGCAGCGCACGGAAGTGATGCTTCCTTGCCACCCGCTTCATGATATCCATGAGAAGCTGGTTGTGATCCACGGCAAGGTTGGCCTCTTCAAACACAGGGGCGCACTCAAACTGATTTGGAGCCACCTCATTGTGGCGGGTTCGGAGCGGAATACCAAGCTTATAGCACTCGAATTCAAGCTCTTTCATAAAAGCTGTAACCCTTTCAGGAATGGATCCGAAATAGTTGTCGGCCAGCTGCTGGTCACGCGCCGAAGCGTGGCCCATCAGGGTACGGTCGGTGAGAACCAGGTCGGGACGGGCATAATACAGGGCCTCGTCAACCAAGAAATATTCCTGCTCCCAACCCAGCGTGGCTATAACCTTGGTCACATCCTTGTCAAATAGCTGGCAAACATCAACGGCAGCCTTGTCCAGCGCAAACAAAGATTTCAGCAGGGGGGTTTTGAAGTCAAGAGCCTCACCGGTATAGGAAACAAAAACCGTGGGAATGCAAAGGGTCTTCTCCACAATAAAGGCAGGGGAAGAGGGATCCCAGGCTGAATATCCCCGGGCCTCGAACGTATTTCGTATTCCACCGCTGGGAAATGAGGAGGCATCAGGTTCCTGCTGGGTAAGCTCCTTTCCGGAAAAATGCTCAAACATTTTGCCATCCTTTGTAGGTTCAAAGAAAGCATCATGCTTCTCAGCGGTTGATCCATTGAGCGGTTGGAACCAGTGGGTGTAATGCGTAACCCCGAAGCCCATAGCCCAGGCCTTCATGGCCGCAGCCACCGATGCAGCTGATTTCCGGTCGATGTATCCCCAGGTATCAACAGCTTTTTTTACATTCTCATAGGCCTCTGTAGGCAGGTACTTCTTCATGGTCTCCAAACCGAAGGTGTGGACACCATAATAATCTGACACTTTCTCCCCCGGGGCCTCAACGGCCAGCGGCTTGCGGGAAAAAAGTTCCTTGACGGCTTCGACGCGGATGTTGCTCATAGTAGTTACCAGTTACCGGTTACCGGTTACCAGTTAGGGTTAGTGATTAAAAGTTACTTATTGACATTGGGATAATAGAAATGTACTTATCGGCTACAAAATTACACTTTTTTTACAATGACCCCTATTTTTTTAGGGGTATTCCTATTATTTTTCAACATTTTTATCCACCACCCCCAAAATTTAACGCATCACTAAAAAAAAGCCCGGAATTTCTCCCGGGCTCCTCCCTATTACTTCTTCCTTTTAACCGGCAACCGTCTTCAGTCCTCCGTCATCGGTCGTCGGTCATCGGTCATCGGTCTACTCCGTATAGTAATGGTAAAATCTCGTTATCGTCTCAATCCCTTTGTAAAGATTCCACAGGGGGAAGTTCTCGTTGGGCGAATGGATGGCGTCGGATTCGAGCCCGAAGCCCATCAGGATTGATTTGACACCCAGCACATTCTCGAAGGTGGAGATAATCGGAATACTACCTCCACTCCGGAATGGAACCGGACGCTTGCCGAAGGTTTCCGCATAGGCTTTCTCCGCGGCCTTGTATGCCGGCATGGTTATCGGTGAAACATAGGCTGCTCCGCCATGGAGGTTTTCTACCTTTACCTTTACCTGCGGTGGTGCTATGGATTCGAAGTATTCCTGGATCAATCGGGCAATTTTATGATGGTCCTGATGCGGCACAATCCGTGAACTGATCTTTGCAAAAGCCTTTGAAGGCAGCACGGTTTTGGTTCCCTCTCCGGTGTAGCCGCCCCAGATCCCACAGACTTCGAAAGTTGGCCGGATGCCGGTACGCTCGGTTACGCGGTAGCCCTTCTCACCCCAGACTTCATCGACACCCACCGCAGCCCTGTATTTCTCTTCATTAAAAGGGGCCTGTGAGAGCAGTGCGCGTTCCTCATCGGTGGCCTCCAGTACGTCATCATAAAAACCCGGAATGGTGATCCGGTTGTTTTCGTCGTGAACGGTGGCAAGCATTTTCGACAGGATAACGATCGGGTTGGCAACGGCGCCTCCAAACAAGCCTGAATGCAGGTCCTTATCGGGACCGGTCACCTCGATTTGCAGGTAGGTGAGCCCGCGGAGTCCGGTGGTTATTGAGGGGGTATCCTGTCCGATCATGGAGGTATCGGAGACGAGAATAATATCGGATTTCAGCATTTCCTTATGCTCCTCGCAGAATTTACCCAGGTTGGGCGACCCGATCTCCTCTTCTCCCTCGATCATGAACTTGACGTTGCATCTGAGCTGCCCGGTTTTAGCCAGATATTCGAAGGCCTTGATATGCATGAACGACTGGCCTTTGTCATCATCCGCGCCGCGGGCGAATATCTTATCCTCCCGGATAACCGGATCAAAGGGATCCGACTTCCAGAGGTCGAGCGGATCCACCGGCATCACGTCCATGTGAGCATAAACCATTACGGTAGGCCAATCGGGGTTAACCATCTTTTGGGCATAGATGACCGGATTCCCTTCGGTTTCATAAATTTCCGCCGAATCCACACCGGCCTGCAGGAGCAATTTTTTCAGACTGGCTGCCGCCCGGTACATATCGGGCTTATGGGAAGCGATGGAACTGATCGAAGGAATTCGTATCAGACCGAAGAGCTCTTCGAGAAACCGCTCCTTATGCTGATCGATGTATTCGTTAATTGTTATCATGGTTTCTTGTTAATCATAGTTTCTCACAAAGGATGTGGAAAAGAACAGGTGAACCTGTGCACCCGCAACTGAGTATTCCTGGTTCAGGCTGCCGTAGGCGGAGAGCCCGACACCAATGTCATACATAATCTTATACGTGACCCCGGCTTCCAGATAGATTCCGGGAGTAATAAACCCGTAGGCGAACTCCTTTTGTTTCTCTTCGTTCCAGGCGATATAGCTGCCCCGCGCAAGACTCGGTCCGGCGAAAACAGCCAGATTAAACCGGTTACCCTCCCACCGTTTGCCAGCCACCAGGTAAAAATCATTCAGTTTCTGCCACGATCTCCACCAGGGGGGCAGGTCGGATGAAGCATGATAGCCGATCCCGAGTCCGAGCCCTTTGATAAAATGATGATAGGCCAGGTTCATGTTTTGTTGAACAAGACTGGTTCTGAACCCATAGCCGGCTCCGTATCCGAACGTGACATAGGGGGCATTCTGCCTGTAAATGTGGCCTTTGTAAACAATCCTGTTCTTGCGGAGGACCATGGCTGTATCGGCCTCCTGGCCAAGGGATGGAAGAGCAAAAAGGAAAGACAACGGCAGCACAATCAACATTTTCCTGATCATAACTGCATATTTTATATAAAGGGCTAATATAGGCACAATATTATTCTTCGGGTACAAGCTTCTTCAAATCCAGGTTACTGGCCGCATAATCGAGCTGATCATACCATTCCGTCCCGTATTTCCGGATCAGGGCTTCCCTTACAAACTGATAAACCGGAAGTCCCTGCCTTTCACCTTCCGGCAGCGCCGGCTTGCAGATATCCCATTCATCGAAATTTATCGCGTCAAAATCATCATAGGATTTTATCCTGATAGGGTACAGATGGCAGGAGACCGGCTTGTTAAACGGGATGTCGCCCGCATGGAAAGCCTTTTCAATTGCACAGAAGCTGATGCCATCCTCGAAAACGGTATAGGCGCACTCGCCTCCGCGGATCAGGGTTGTCACCAGCTCACCATCGATATCCCGCATGTACATCCCTTCCTCTACCAGGGCCATAATTCCGTCGGTGCTCAGGTAGGGCCTCAATTCGTCCATATAGTCGTCCAGATAGCCAGTCTCCTCAATGGTCAGGGGTGCGCCGGCATCCCCGTGAACGCAGCAGGAGCCTTTGCAGGCCTGCAGGTTACAGCAGAATTTGCGGCTGAGAACCTCAAGACTGACGAGTGTCCGGTCGATCTCCAGCATCAGACCAGCGATCGTCCGGCCATAACCGGAGGCTGTTTCATTCCCATGATCTTCAGGATAGTCGGTGCCACATCGGCCAGGATGCCGTTATGGATCTCCTTGTATTCATCACTGACCAGAATACAGGGAACAGGATTAAGTGAATGTGCGGTGTTTGGCGACCCATCGGGATTTATCGCATTGTCGGCATTCCCGTGATCGGCAATGACGATAACCGTATAGCCATTGGCTTTGGCCGTTTCCACAACCGCCTGCACGCAGGAATCCACAGCCTCAACCGCCTGGATGATGGCATCCCATACGCCGGTATGGCCCACCATGTCTCCGTTGGCAAAATTAAGACAGATGAAATCGGGCTGGCCCGTCTTCAGCTCCTTTACGATAGCATCACGCACGAGAAAAGCGCTCATTTCCGGCTGCAGGTCATAGGTGGCTACTTTGGGCGACGGAATCATGATTCGTTTTTCTCCGGGAAAAGCTTCCTCGCGCCCGCCAGAGAAAAAGAAGGTAACATGGGCGTATTTTTCAGTCTCGGCAATACGGATCTGTTTCTTGCCCGCTACCGACATCAGTTCGCCAATTGTCTGGCTCAGGTTATCCTTATCGTATATAATTCCGACCCCCTCAAAGGTGTCATCATACCGTGTCATGGTATAGTATTTCAGCGTCAGCGTCTTCATTCCGAATTCCGGCATGTCGCGTTGCGTGAGAACCACGGTCAGCTCCCGGAGCCGGTCGGTGCGGAAATTGAAACAGATCACCACATCCCCTTCCGTAATCGTTGCAACAGGCTTACCGTCAGCATCCACCAGGATGGCGGGCTTGATGAACTCATCGGTAATCCCCTCGTCATAGCTCTCCTGTATGGCATCCAGAATGCTGGTAACCGGTTTTCCCGTGCCATGAACATAAAGGTCATAGCCCAACTTGATCCGCTCCCACCGCTTATCGCGGTCCATGGAATAATAGCGCCCGATCAGCGTGGCAATGGTTCCATTCGAATGTTCCAGATGCTGCTCCAGCTGCCCGAGAAATCCCTTGCCGCTGAATGGATCCGTATCCCGGCCATCGGTGATGGCATGGATGAAGACCTGATCCAGTCCAAACTTTTTGGTCATGTCACAAAGGGCATACAGGTGACGGTCGAGGGAGTGAACGCCGCCATCGGAAACCAGCCCGATAAAGTGCACTTTTTTACCGCTCTGCTTTGCATAGGTAAAGGCCTCCTTGAGGACTTTATTTTTCTTGATGCTTCCGTCAGAAACAGCACGGTTGATCCTGACCAGGTCCTGATAAATCACCCTACCTGCTCCGATATTGAGGTGCCCTACCTCAGAATTCCCCATCTGACCTTCGGGCAAACCCACATCCTCGCCAGATGTTTTCAGCTTTGAATGCGGATATTTCTTTTTGAGGGAATCCATATAGGGTGTATTTGCCTGGCGGATGGC
This sequence comes from Bacteroidetes bacterium GWF2_49_14, assembly GCA_001769295.1. Taxonomy (GTDB): domain Bacteria; phylum Bacteroidota; class Bacteroidia; order Bacteroidales; family UBA12481; genus UBA12481. The sequence goes on from MEOR01000038.1 coordinate 15,168, forward strand.
ATCGGCTTCCGGACGCACGCCACATCCCCAGCCATCCAGAATCATCAGAAGAACTTTTTTGCTCATTGTATATTTTTTACGGATAAATGACCTTTTCCAGCACCTTGAAGGATGGGATCACGGCATACCCGCGTTTCCCCATGTAGGTATATCCAATCAAACCTTCACCCTGATAGGCGACCGGCTTGTCTTTTCTTTCACCGGTGACAATACGCATCTGGCCATCCTGATCAGGTTTCCAGGTAACCCCGGCCGTGACGTACACGATATCTTTCTTTTTGAAATTCCGGGTCGACATGTCCCTCAGGTTGGTAACCGCCCTCGCAGCAAGGCGCAGGTCTCCCACCCAAATCTCATCGATTTGTAGCCGGTCGGACCCTGCCTTTACTTTCATAACTAACTTATAATCTGTGCCATAGCCACTCTCTTGCAAGCCGCCAACCCATTCCTGCGAAGTCGACTCCGTAACCTTGAACTTCCCGCCCCCAGCCATCGCCAGCGCCACCAATACAAAAGTTAATATTTTCATCTCTGCATTATTATTTCCTCAATCGTCACATCATCACATCATCACATCATTTGAGTTTCTGCCGTATCCCCAGCCTCACAAACTCATTCTCATACAGCTGTTTATCATAAAAAAACCGTTCCTTGAACTTATCGTACCATTCCTGTGCTTCCGGGATTCGGTTAAGCTGCACCAGGAGGTAAATAATATTAAAATAGGCCAGTCCGTATTCGAAATAGAGGTCCGCCTCTGCCATCTCCTTGAACGCCAGGAGGGCTCCCTCGCGATCGCCCTTTGCAAAGGACTGGAATCCCCTGGAGACCATTTTGTTAAGTGGTGGATCCAGAATGATTCCCTGGAGGTAAAACTCACGCTTCGGGAGATCTTCCAAAAGATCGAAATACTTGGTGTTCTTCGGCAGCGGGCCAAAAACGAGCGTAAACTCAAATATCTCATTCAGGGCAGTAAACGCATGCTTTTCCGGCGTAAAGGGCGCCTTGACCGAACGTTTCAGCTTTATCCGGTCAGGATCGCTCACCGGGCGGATAAAAAGGTTTTTCGTCCGCAGGGTAAACGGAGGCATCTGCTTATCATTGATCATCCTCACCACAATAGTGGTGGTAGTGTCCGTCATCTCCACCTTAAAGATCGACATAGACGGGATCGGTTTGATCGCGATATTCGGATTATACACAATCTGGCCTTGCAAACTCCAAATCCCAAAAAACAAAACCAAAAAAACAACTAGCTTCTTCATCTTAAATCACATTATCTCAATCATCAAATCATCGAATCAACAAATCAACACATCATCACATCATCAAATCACAGCCCATATTTATCCACGAGATAAACAAGGCACGCAATCCCCGCCGCTCCCATCTGCATCTCCCTCCGGTCAACCATTTCAAAGGTGTCGGAGGCCGCGTGGTGATATCTGAAATAACGGCTGTCGTCCGGAATTATTCCCATAAAGAGAATATCGGGGTAAAAGGTTTTGAGCGGACCGATATCGGCACCACCACCGCCACGGTTGAGGCGGATTCTGTAAGGATCGAAGAGCGGCTGCCATTCGGCGGCTCTCTCCATCTGGGCTTCATTGCCGATGATCCCTAAAAACTGTGGGAAAAATACGCCCCGGTCAGATTCCAGGGCGGCAATATGCTTTTCACCTTTTTCCGAGGCTTCCCGGGCATAAGCCAGTCCGCCCCGCTGGGCTACCTCCTCATCCATAAACATCACGGCCCTTATCGAGTGGCGCGGCCTGATACCGCAGGTCCTGAACAGGCGAAGCATCTCAATGGACTGAATGCAGCCGCCACCGTCATCGTGGGCGCCTTCGGCAATATCCCATGCATCGAGGTGGCCACCAACGGTAATATATTCATTCGGATATTCGGATCCCCGAATCTCGCCGATCACGTTAAAGGAAGGCACTTCCGGTCCCTCTTCGCAGGTGGTCCGGAAATAGAAATTGAGTGATGGGTCACCCTTCAGCCATTGGCTAAGTGTTTCCGCTGCCCGCGTGGAGATGGCTATCGCCGGCACCGACCTGACACCCTCCGCAGCCCGGGTTACTCCGGTATGCGGAAAATCATCAATCTCGATAGTCATCGAGCGGACTACTACCGCAGCGGCACCCAGGCGGGCAGCCTCAGCGGGCCCGTTGGTGCGCTGCCATACGGCCTCCCCGTAAGCGGAGAAAGTTCCCAGGTGTGTAGCGTTCATTGGCTGATTGAAGAACACAATCCTGCCTTGCACCTCCGGGCGGGTTATATTCTTCCAGTCCGCAGCGGATTTTACCTCCACCACGCTCCCGGACAATCCGTCAGGCCCGGTGCCGACCGACCAGCCCAGTGCACACGAGGGAACTTCCATTGTGCCAAATCTTGATGAAATGATCCGTGCCTTTTCCGGCTCGCCACGATCCCAGCTTTTTACCATCACCGACTGGAGCCAGACCGAGTCGAGCCCTATCTTTTCCATCACCTGGCGGGTGAATTCAACCGCTGCAGCAGCCTGGGGCCTGCCACCAATGCGCCCTTTGGTGTTTTTGCACAGCCATTCAAGATTATGATACGCCTCATAGCTGGTAAGGGCTTCATTAAACACCGAACGAAATACATCGGGGTCCTTCGCTTCCTGGGCCGGGAGCATGAACAGGCTGCCCGAGAGCAGGATTATAGTTCCGAATAGTTTGATCTGCATCGCTTTTTATTAATTCACAAATGTCTTAATAAAACCCACGCCACGGCCTTTTGGTTCTAAATTTTTATATTTTCACGTATAAAATCTGATGGTCTTATGGACTCTTACAACGCTTTCCCCGGCAATCTCATTCTCGCAATCCATCCCCGTGTACCCTTCACAAACATTGGATTATTTCGAAACCAGCAACTCATTTTCCTAAAGAAAATCATGCATACCGAAGAGGCAAGGAAGCAATCCCCGGATTATGCCGGAGAGTGCGGAATGCGGTCAGAACAGATCTATAAGGAGATGGTGGAAAACAACCTTCCGGTTGCCGACATCAAGGTAGTGATCAGCCGCGGAGGGCTGGTCCACCCCGTGCAAGCCGGCGTTTACAGGGTAAACGAGAAAATGATCGAGGATCTTCGGGCAGGTGTTTCGGGTGAGGATGTGGTTAACCTCGGCGGCCTGGTTGCTGCGGAACTTGCTAAAATGATCCGCGGAGCCTCCGCATTTGTGGCTGACCCGGTGGTGGTGGACGAATTCGATGAAATCGCCCGCGTTTCGGGCCATGCCGAATTCAAACGGAGATCAGTGTTTCACGCACTTGAGCAAAAAGCGGTTGCCAGAAAATATGCAAAGACAGTACAGAAAAAATATGAAGACCTTAACCTGATCGTCGGACAGATGGGCAATGGAATTACCATAGGCGCCCATCACAGGGGACGGGTGATCGATGCCAATCAGGGTCTCGACGGCGACGGTCCGTTTTCACCCTCCAGGGCCGGGCAGGTTCCGATCGGTGACCTGATCAACCTCTGCTACAGCGGGAAATACACCCGGGAGGTGCTCTATGACATGATCACGATCCACGGCGGACTCTATTCCTACCTTGGGGTGCATGACGGATATTCAGCAGAACACATGGCACTGAACGGGGACGAAAAAGCTGTTTTTTACCTGAAAGCGATGGCCTACCAGGTGGCCAAAACCATTGGGAGCATGTTTACCGTCCTCAGCGGTGATGTCGATGCGATCCTGCTTACTGGCGGACTTGTTCACAGCACCGTTTTCATGGAAGAACTTCAGTCGCGCATCCGTCGCATTGCCCCCGTTCACACCTACGCCAGCGAAGACGACGTCGAAACCCTTGCACTCAATGGATATTATATTCTGCAAGGAGAGATTGCAGTGCAGGAGTACGAAGGGTGATTCGATGATTTGTTGATGTGAAGATGTGATGATTTGTTGATGTGGTGATGTGGTAATGTGGTAAAATGGGCAGGTGCTCTTGTCATCCCCGCGAAAGCGGGGACCGGATGATATACTACCATCTTTGGCCCACAATCAACAGGCGGTGACTGCTGCACTGATTCTGCACAACGCGACTTTGCCAAACAGCTTTTTGACAGGAGATTCCGGCTTCCGCCGGAATGACAGCCTCTCGTCACCACATCACCACATCACCACATCATCACATCGTCAAATCATCACATCAACCTACAAGTTCCTTCGATACTGCCCCCCCACCTCAAACAGCGCCTGTGTGATCTGCCCGAGAGAGCAGTATTTGCAGGCTTCCATGAGGACTTCAAAAACATTGGTCTGATGAATCGCAGCCTGCCGCACGCGCCGCAGCCATTCCTCTGATTTCTCCCCATTGACAGCCTTATAGCCGACCAGGGATTCCAACTGCTTTCTTTTTTCATCCTCCGTGGCACGGATCACTTCACCCGGCCTAACAATCGGCGAACCCTTGCTCGAAAGAAAGGTATTGACACCCATGATCGGGAGCTCGCCTGAATTTTTCATTTTCTCGTAATAGAGGGACTCCTCCTGTATCTGGTTCCGCTGATAATTCCGCTCCATGGCTCCCAGCACCCCGCCCCGTTCCGAGATCCGGTCAAATTCCGTCATCACAGCCTCCTCAACCAGCTGGGTCAGCTCCTCGATGATAAAGGAACCCTGCAGCGGATTCTGGTTTCGGGCCAGTCCCAGTTCATGGTTGATGATCAGCTGAATGGCAATGGCCCTGCGCACGGATTCTTCGGTAGGAGTGGTTATCGCTTCGTCATAAGCATTGGTATGCAGCGAGTTGCAATTGTCGTAAATCGCATACAGGGCCTGCAATGTAGTCCGGATATCGTTAAAATCAATCTCCTGGGCATGTAGCGAACGGCCGGAAGTTTGAATGTGATACTTCAGCATCTGCGAGCGCTCGTTGCCTCCATACCGATACCGTATGGTCTTGGCCCAGATGATCCGGGCCACACGCCCGATCACCGAAAACTCAGGATCGAGGCCGTTCGAGAAGAAGAAGGATAGGTTCGGGGCAAATTCATCGATCTTCATTCCCCTCGCCAGATAATATTCAACGTAGGTAAAGCCATTGGAAAGGGTCAGCGCCAGCTGCGTTACCGGGTTGGCCCCGGCCTCCGCGATATGATATCCGGAGATGGAAACCGAATAGAAATTCCGCACCTTTTCCCGTATAAAGAACTCCTGCACGTCACCCATCAGCTTAAGGGAAAAATCGGTTGAAAAAAGACAGGTATTCTGCGCCTGGTCCTCTTTCAGGATGTCGGCCTGCAGCGTCCCCCGAAGGGTGCACAGGGTCTCCTTCCGGATCCGCTGGTAAACACCGGGAGGCAGCACCTCGTCGCCGGTTATTCCGAGTAATAACAATCCCGAACCGTCGTGTCCGTCGGGAAGCTCTCCGCGATAGGACGGCACCTCCACTCCTGACTTCTTATATTTACTCCTGACCTTTTTCTTAACTTCCTCAGCGATCCCCAGTCTGATAATCTCCTTCTCGCACGCCTGGTCGATCGCCGTGTTGACAAAAAAGGCGGCCAGGATCGGAGCCGGTCCGTTGATGGTCATAGATACCGATGTACGCGGATCAAGCAGGTCGAATCCGGAATAGAGACGTTTGGAATCATCCAGGGTACAGACGGACACCCCGCTGTTGCCCACCTTACCGTATATATCTTTTCTGGTTTCCGGATCTTGTCCGTACAGAGTAACTGAATCATAGGCAGTTGACAGTCTTTTACCCTTCTGCCCGGCCGACAGGTAATGAAATCTCCGGTTCGTCCGTTCCGGTCCGCCCTCCCCGGCAAACATGCGGGTAGGATCCTCCATCTCCCGTTTGAAAGGATAAACACCCGCTGCATAGGGAAACTCCCCAGGCACATTCTCGAGCAACGCCCAGCGAACCAGGTCGCCCCAGTCATGTGTTTTGGGCAGGCTCACCTTGGGTATCCTGATGTGTGACAGGGACTCGGTATGTGTTGATATCTGAACATCGGAACCCCGCACGGTAAAGGTGTAAACCGGCCCTTCCAGGGCCTTCTTTTTATCTTCCCAATGCTCCAGCCAGCTTTGCACATCTCCGTCCACCAGCTTCCGTGCCGTTTCGCACTGCTTATTCAATCCGGCCAGTTCGGCTGAATCCGGATGTTCTTCCGCAACAATGCGGGCCGATTCATTCAGCACATACCAGCGCCGTGCTTTCTCAGCCTGTGACTCCGCACGCCTGTTGTAATTTCGGATGGTTTCGGCGATTTCCGACAGGTATCGAACCCTTTTCCCCGGGATTATCTCCATTTTTGAATCTGATGCAGGGAGCGGCGATCCGGCCGAGAAATCCTTTGAAGTCTTTACAAGTAACTGGTTAACAACTGCTTCGAACAATGAATTAACTCCGGGGTCGTTGAATTGCGAGGCAATGGTTCCATAAACCGGCATGGCCGACGGGTCCACATCGAATTGCCCGCGGTTGCGCTGGAACTGTTTCTTAACATCACGCAGGGCATCGAGGGCTCCCGGTTTATCGAACTTATTGAGAGCCACCAGGTCGGAGAAATCGAGCATGTCGATCTTCTCCAGCTGGGTGGCTGCACCGTACTCAGGCGTCATTACGTAGAGGGAAACGTCGGCATAATCGGTTACTTCGGAGTCCGACTGGCCGATACCGGATGTTTCGAGGATAATGAGATCAAAGCCGGCATAACCCGCCACACAGAGCACATCTGAAATATGTGCGGGAAGGGCCAGGTGTGACTGCCGGGTAGCCATGGACCGCATAAAGATTCCCGCCTGATGAATGGAGTTCATCCGGATGCGGTCGCCAAGGAGGGCTCCGCCTGTCCGGCGTTTGGTGGGATCCACTGAGAAGATTGCGAGTTTCAGCTCAGGCCGGGCCAGCTTGAATCGCCGTACAAGTTCGTCCACCAGGGACGATTTGCCGGCACCGCCTGTCCCGGTCACGCCCAGTATCGGCGGATGCATGCAATTGTTCTGGTCCCGGATCTGCTGCAGCACCGGCGCGGCCACATCGGAGTGATTCTCGATGGAAGAGATCATGGAAGCGAGGGCGGTGAAACTGCCTGATTGGATATTTTCAGGGGCTGCGGGACGGTTTCCCAACGGATAATCCGACTGCTTGACCAGTAGGCTGATCATACCCATGAGGCCAAGTACACGGCCGTCATCCGGAGAAAATATTTTTGTAATGCCTTTTTTTTCAAGCTGATAGATCTCTTCCGGAAGAATCACCCCTCCCCCGCCTCCGAATATCCGGATATGCGAGGCCCCGTTCTGGTCGAGCAGTTCGCGCATGTATTCGAAGAACTCCATGTGGCCGCCCTGGTAACTGGTGATGGCGACAGCCTGAACATCTTCCTGGATCGCGCTATCCACGATCTCTGCTACCGACCGGTTATGGCCTAGATGAATCACTTCCACCCCGGACTGCTGGATAATCCGTCGCATGATATTAATGGCGGCATCGTGACCGTCGAACAGCGACGAAGCAGTGATGATCCGCACCGGATTGACCGGCTGGTACAGGGTTCCTTCTTCTTTCATTCAGGGTTACTCCGTGAGTAAAGATCTGGAAATGACTATTTTTTGTATCTCTGAGGTTCCTTCGTAGATCTGGGTAAGCTTGGCCTCGCGCATCAATCTTTCCACGTGATAATCGGCCACGTAACCATAGCCGCCATGTATCTGGACCGCTTCGGTGGTCACCTCCATGGCCGAATCGGCGGCATACTGTTTGGCCATTGCGCTGGCGATACCGTAATTCTGGTTCTGATCCTTAAGCCAGGCTGCTTTCAGGCAGAAGTAGCGGGCAGCCTCAATCTTCACGGCCATATCAGAGAGTTTAAATGCAACAGCCTGGTGCTGGCTGATCGGCTTGCCGAAAGCTTTTCGCTCCTTGGAATATTGCAGTGCCCTTTCGAATGCCCCGGATGCGATACCCAGCGCCTGTGAGGCGATCCCGATGCGACCGCCGTCGAGGGTGCGCATGGCAAACTTAAAGCCGAAACCGTCCTCGCCGATCCGGTTCTCCTTGGGCACCACCACATCGGTAAACATCACCGAATGTGTATCGGAACTTCGCATCCCCATCTTCTCCTCATGCGGCCCCAGGGTGATTCCCGGGGTATACTTTTCTACAATCAGTGCATTGATTCCATGATGCCCCTTCTCCCGGTCGGTTTGTGCGATGACGAGGTATATAGAGGCGCAGTTTGCATTGGTGATCCAGTTTTTGGTGCCGTTCAGCAAATAATGGTCGCCCATGTCCACGGCGGTGGTTCTTTGCGAAGTGGCATCTGAACCGGCTTCCGGCTCCGAAAGCAGGAAGGCTCCGAGCTTTTCGCCCCGGGCCAGGGGTTTTAGGTATTTCTGCTTCTGTTCTTCCGTGCCGTATATCTCCAGTCCCCAGCAAACCAATGAGTTGTTTACCGACATGATGACTCCTGCCGCAGCGTCCACCTTGCTGATCTCCTCCATGGCCAGAACATAGGAGATCGTATCCATCCCGCCTCCGTCATATTCAGGACTCACCATCATTCCCATGAAACCAAGCTCGGCCAGCGCCTTAACCTGCTGATCGGGGAAAATGGCATGTTTATCACGATAGTTGACTTCGGGCAGGAGCTCCCGGCGTGCAAAATCCCGGGCTGCATCCCGGATCATCAGTTGTTCTTCGGAGAATGTAAAGTCCATGTTTTATCAGGGTTTTTTATATAAGATAGCTACTACTGTTTTATCATCACCGCCCATATTTACGGTTAATCCAAACGGACGATCTGAATGTATTCTGATTTGCGAATCACCGGCGCGGCCGGTAAGCTGTTCCCAGATGGTGACTGCCTGGTGTACTCCGGTGGCACCCGTTGGATGTCCCCATCCGATCAGTCCGCCGGTGGTGTTGAACGGAATCCTGCCCATCCGGGATGTGTGCCCGGCCAAGATAAACTCGCCTCCATGCCCGGGCTTCGCCAGTCCCATGGCCTCAATGGCCAGTACGGCGGCGATTGTAAAGCAGTCGTGCGTTTCAACCGTTCCAACCTGGTCAATTGTGATTCCTGCTCGCTCAAGGACTTGTCTGACTGCCTCTTTTATGGTGGATACGACGGTCAGGTCAGCCGGCGGTTTCGTAATGTCCTCCTCAACCTGGGCCCAGGCAACCACTTCAACGGCCTGTTCCCGGGGGATCCCCGCCCGTTTCAGTCCCTCTTCGGATAAAATGGCAATAGCAGATGCGCCATCTGATACTTTCGAACAGTCGAATACATTCAGGTGATCCACAAAGGAGCGGCCATCAGGCTCGCTCAATCCAAGGGCATCGAGATCGCCGGTGCTATTGTGGTATTCCTGAGCGGTCGGGCACAGCCGTGCGTTCTCGATCATATTCCTGAACCAGCGCGCCATGCCCTGCCGTGCCGTTTCCCTGCCATACCGGTCAAAATAGGCCCCGGCCCGGTTGCTGAACTGCCCCGGGAAAAAATAGGCATGACCCGCTTTCCGGTCGGGATACCACCCGGCGCCCGCTAAAATATCGGCCCCATAAATGGCTTTCACGGAATTCTGAACCTCAACGCCCAGGGCAAGCACCACCTCGGCCGACTCGGCGAGGACTGCACGTATCCCCGCAGTCAGCGCCAGTCCACCCGAGGCACATGCGCCTTCTACACGGGTAGCCGGCTTATACCGGAGTGCCTCGTCAATCATCGGGATAAATCCGCCCAGATGAGCCTGGCGGTTGAACCGCGAGGCCATGAAGTTGCCGATCACGCATTCGTCCACAGTAACGGCACCGCCTATTTGAGCCAGTGTCCCATTCCCGGCTTCCTTTATGTAAAGTTCCAGGCCCGGCCTCACTTTTTTGGGATTAAACTCTTTCCGGCCTGTTCCCAGCGAGATCGTGTTGTATCCGCCGGTCATATAAACTTTTCGTCTCAGATTACTCATGTCAGGCTAATTGAAATATTCATTAATCGGACCGTATGCATGGAAAAATCCGGTCTTTAAAACAGTATTCACATCATCGGCCGATTGAGCCACACCGCTATTGACCAGCAGCTCGCCAATGAGGCGCGACTGCCTGCCGTAAGCCGACGCAAGCCTGGCGCCATGAGAATCCATGCCCTTCAGGCGGGCAAAAAAAGCGGAGAGTTTTTCAGCCTTGTCGGGTGCGAAATTTACTTCCTTCCAGGTCAGGCCGGGCAGTTCGCCGATCAATGCCTTTACCGCTTCATCCAGCGGTGCAGTTGACTCATAAACTCCGGTTACGGGATTCACGATGGCAACCGGCCTCCCTTTTTCATATTTAAAGAAACCGTCTTTCTGTGACCCATCGGAGAATTGACCGCCCCGTACCCCTTTCTCAAGAAGGGCATCCAGGAACGGACTGTGAAGATCCTCATCAGGAAGGAACGGATTCATCACCTGCATGATATAGATAACCACATCAACACCCACATAATCAATTAGCTGGAAGATACCCATAGGCCTGAGCAGAAACTCCTGGCTCACTCGGTTGACGAACCAGATTGCCTGCTGCAGCGGCATGGTTTCAGCCATTTTCTCAGCTGTTTGGATCGCCCAGAGGGCATCCCGCATGAAATGGCCATTACCGATAAACCCGGCATGATCATTTGACGGGACCACCACTTTCCTCAGGTTTTTGGCATACATCCGGGCAAACTCAACAAGTTCCGGAAGCGTGTTTTTTCCGGGGATCAGTTCAACCAGCTTCTGAACGGCAGGTGGATTGTAAAAATGAAACCCGATAACTGCGCCATTCAGTCCGGCCTGTTCATCGAGACGGCTGATCGGAATGGAGGAGGTATTGGTAAAAAACCAGGTCTTCCCGCCACCCTGCTGTGCGATCTCGCTCAGCACCGGCACTTTTACGGATGGGTCTTCCTTGATGGCCTCAAAAACCATCGTGGATCCCCAGGCATCGGAAAGATGCGTGGAAGTACTCACCAAACCGAGAACATCTTCCACATAGGCTGATATTATGTCGCCGTTCTCAACCAGGTCAGGCCGGTCGGCATACACTCTCCTAAGCCATACCATCTTCTTCTCGGCGGCCTTCAGCACCTGGGAACGCAGGTACCTGATCAGGCCGCGGAGCCCCTCCGGAGAGAGGTCAATGGCCCAGAGCTCCATTTTCTGCCCCTTGTTCTGAAGGAGCTGATCTGCCATCTCCATAGCCGTGAGCAGCAGGATGCCGCTCCCCATCTTACCGGCAGCTCCCAGTACGGAGACTTTCTGCAATCGTTCGCAATAGTCCATGTATGATTCTTATTTTGTTTTCATTTCCAGGTCAGAATTGACTCTCCCAGCTGGGCTTCCGCTTTTCAAGAAAAGCCTTCATTCCTTCAATACCTTCATCCTCAAATAGTTCTGCAAATGCGTCCTTCTCCATGTCGAGAGCCTTCTGGAATTCCATGTCGATACCCTTCCGGAGCAGGTATTTGGCAGCCTTGATGGCTTTGGGACCGCGTGATGCCAGCTTTCCGGCCAGCTCCAGAACATCGGCCATCAGTTTATCCGGTTCCGAAACCGACGAAACCAGGCCAACGCGTTTGGCTTCGGCCGCATCGAAGCTCTGTCCCGATAAAATCCATCGTAGGGCATTCCCGAGTCCGATAAGCCTTGATAACCGCTGCGTTCCGGCATAGCCCGGCACCAGTCCGAGATTCACTTCCGGCTGTCCGAAAAGGGCCTTTTCGGAGGCAATCCGGATATCGCAGGCCATAGCCAGCTCACATCCTCCACCCAGCGCATACCCGTTGACGGCAGCGATTACCGGGATATGGAGCTCTTCGATCATGAGGAAAGTCTGCTGGCCTTTCTCCGAGAACCGCCGTGCCCCTTCCGGACCCAGTTTCGACATCTCGGCAATGTCGGCGCCGGCAGCAAAGGCTTTTCCTTCGCCGGTAATCACGAGAACCCGGAACGGTTCATCGGTAATAATATAATCGAGATAGTCGATCAGCTCGGAGAAAAAATCGGAATTCAGGGCGTTGAGAGATTCAGGACGACTGATGGTGAGTACCTCCACCTGCCCGAACCGTTGGGTTTTCAATATTTTATAAGCCATAATCAGGGTAATTAGGTTAGCAATTCAACCGGTGTTGTTGGTTGTAATTTAACACAATTATTGAAACCCCGCAAACAGGTACTTTATTTTGTCCGGATCATCTTGAACTGATCCCTGCGATGGCCTACTTTAATGCGGCAGATGTATATTCCCGTACCCGCATCTTGTCCGGGGCCGTTGGTTCCGGGCCATGTAACCTGATATTCAGAAGCATCCAGCTCAGTATCAACAAGGGTGGTAACCCGTCGTCCGGCAAGGTCGAAAATCTCCAGCAGGACCGCGGATTTCGCAGGGACCATAAAGGTTATCTGGGTTTGGCCGGCAAAGGGATTCGGAAAATTCTGGGGCAAAATATCGACGGAATCGGGATTAACGGTGGAGACGAAAACCGATCCCGAGCCGGTAAGGTTATACTTATCACGGACCCTTACCCGGATCTCATACGTAGTTTTGGCCTCCATCGGCCTGCAGAAGAGCCACCCGGTGGCATCGAGCTTGGTTTCTTCAGGCAGGCGGGCCGGACTGAAGAGTATCGAGTTGATTTTTTCATCCTGATCGCTCAGGCTGGTTTGCTTGAACAGGCGATTGTCACCGTTGGAAACCCCTAATGAGTAGGTACTTTGCCCGGTGTGCAGAAACTCCGTGTTATCGTAGAAAAACCGGATTCTCCCGTCCCTGTTGAGGATGCAGGCGATCTTCACCGGCTTTGGCCCCTCGTTGGTTGGAGCAATGGCTTTCCAGGTAATCTGGGCGGAACTGTCCGACTGTTCATACCAGATCTGATTATCTTCCATGTAGTAGTCAAGCGGCTTACCGAATGCCACAATCTTCTTTCTCGAGCGAAGAACCAGGGTGGTATCCACAACATACGGATAATCACGCTCTTTCGGATCAAAAAGTATTTCCGCTTCTGTCGTTACAATCACATACCGGTATTTTTCACCATAGAAATCAAAATCAAAGGGAAGCCTGACTTTCGTTTCCAGTTCTCCGGCCCCCGCATTGAACAGGAGCGTTCCTTCAGCATCCGGAAAAGGCTGAACCGAAAACCTTTCATCATAATCGTAAACCAGTTCCCAGCGGTAAGGGGATGCCGCACCGGTGGCCTCCAACTGAACCGATACATAATCACCGGTCTTTGCAAACTGGCGGGGTACGCGGGTCACCTCAACCCGGTTGAATTCAGCCTTTCGGATTAACCCGACCAGGGTTCTGGAATTGTTGATGATAGGAACTTGTAAACCTTCCAGCAAAACAGAATCCTTGCCATTGAAAAAATTATAGACCCCAAAGGAATAGATCGTTCCGGTTCCAAGGTCGGAACCATCCTTTTCATCCACAATCAGGAAGAATTTCACAGGGGCTCCCCTGCGGATAAACGAGGTAAGCGGGGTGATATCGAGCCCGAGCTCAAAATGCCTGTCGGGCCGGTCGTCATCGGCCAGCGCATTGACACCCTGGAAATTGAACATGGGGAACTCCAGAATCTGTTCAGGCTCCGTTGCTTCCGGATCATTGGCCACCCCGGCCATGATCCGGATCATGCCGCGGCGGGTGTGGCTCAGTTCAGCCCGCAGGGTAAGGATCGGCTGGTAACTCTTGACGGCCTCCACGATGTGAACCGATTTGTTCCAGATCCCGCCCTCGAAACCGAACCGGCCGAACAGGTGGTACGGAAGGTAAGCCATACCGTTGCGACCCCACCCTACACCCCAGCTATTGTAAATAATAAAAGCCCCCACCTCAAAATCATTCACGTCAACCACCCGGTCTCCATCCACATCTATATCATTGGTATATAATCCATCGCCGTTCCTGTCGAACCTGATATTGTCGTTATACCCGACAATGGTCAGTGCATGGCCCACCGCTGTGCCGAAAGTTGTCATGTATGGAGCCCCGGGATCTGAAGATTCGTCAGGAAGAAAGTTGTAGTGCATCCCCCCTGAGGCAATCTGAAAATTTGCCAATCCGCCGAATTTGGATCCGTCGAAATGGTCATACAGGTACTTTTTCATCATCTGGATTCCTTCGGCGTCACCCAGGTAAAGTGAATAATTGCTGATCACGCGGTTTTGCATGCCGCGGTAATATTTTTCGTAGCCCGACATCCATCCGGCATAATCGTTAACGTAGGGAAAGTCGACCACGCTGGGGCAACCGTTGGCCTTGATGATCTCCCAGGAGTCGAAATAGCTGACTCCCATCCCGTTGGAACTGTTGTTCAGAAAATTCCAGGGATAAAGCGGCGGGTACCGGTTTTCGGGGTAATCCCCGCTAAGATCCCGGAGGCGGTTCATCTCATAGGTAAAAAGGTATCCGATGGAACTGGCCTGGTTGCAGCTCGAGCCGTACTGATTGAAAACCGGCGGAAAATATTTGGATTTGGCGAGGTCGACTTTCGCCGGCAGGCTCTTTTCCGATTTCATCCGGAGCTCCTGTAAAACCGGGTACGGAGGGAAATTCTTTCCCTCCCTGGCTTCCTGCCCGCAAAGCAAAAGCCCAGCCAACAGCCCTGCAACCAAAAAGATACCCCTTCTCATCTGCCAGATTTTTTGGAAAAATACACAGTAATTCTGAAAAACACGCTGCAACTGTGAAATGATAACCCCCGGTGGGCAAACAATAGAATCGGGATTATCGGGCGAAAAGTCAGGCAGGAATATTTTTTTGTATTACGATTTAGATTACGTAATTTTACTCATTCGAATGAGTAAATCGTAAATTATGTACCAAAGACCTTTATTTCAGGTTGTTAAATCCAGGATTCTCGAACCGAGAAGGTTTATTCAGGTTTTAGCAGGTCCGCGGCAAGTTGGGAAAACAACTTTGGTCACCCAGGTCATGAATGACCTGCCTTTTCCCGCCCATTACGCCACGGCTGATGGCTTGGCAGCTGCAGGTCAGGTATGGATCCGTGAACAATGGGATATTGCAAGAATCAGGAAAAAGCAGAATCAATCCACCGATTTTCTATTAATCCTGGATGAAATTCAAAAAGTTGATAACTGGAGCGAAACGGTTAAAAGGGAATGGGATGCGGATTCACTGACGGGTGATCCAATAAAAATCATATTATCAGGATCTTCCAGGCTATTATTGCAGCAAGGATTATCGGAATCCCTAACTGGCCGGTTCGAGATGATCCACCCGGGTCATTGGTCCTTTCGTGAAATGCACGAGGCATTTGGCATGGATCTGAATCAGTTTATCTGGCTAGGCGGGTATCCGGGTTCGGCAGGAATCATGGAGAAGGAAGGCAGATGGAAACAGTATATCTCTGATTCAATCATCGAAACCAGTATTTCCAAAGACATCCTGATGCTGACCCGTGTAGAAAAGCCTGCGTTGCTTCGTCGCTTATTTGAACTTGGATGTCTGTACTCAGGCCAGATTTTCTCTTACACCAAAATGCTGGGTCAATTGATTAATGCCGGTAACACTACAACCCTTGCACATTACCTGGAACTTCTGAGCCAGGCCGGATTGCTGACAGGTATTGAGAAATACGCTTCGAATGAATTGACAAAGCGGTCATCCAGTCCGAAATTCCAGGTTTTTAATACCGCCCTGATTACCGCGCAACGTTACGAATCATTCAAGGATATCGTCAGCCAGCCAACCCTGTGGGGTCACCTGACGGAATCGGCAGTTGGCGCCCATCTTGTTAACCATATTCTGACCGACAGAATCAGCGTGTTTTACTGGCGCGACCGGAATGACGAAGTTGATTTTATTATTCAGAAAGGTGAAAAGGTCATCGGATTGGAGGTTTCATCAGGAGAAAACCACAGCCGCAAAGGGATGGCGGCATTTCAAAAAAGATTTCAGCCCCATAGAATGATCCTGGTCGGAAAAACAGGAATCCTTGTCGAAGAATTCTTGCAAATTAACCCTGCTGATTTATTCTGAATCCCCTCTTTCCTCTCTCCTCTTTATTCTTTCTTCTTTAATCTTTCTTCTTTTATCTTTCTTTCGCCTTTCGCCTTTTCTCTTTCGCCTTTATCTCCCCCCTTTCTCCCCCCTTTTCACACCCTGGAAAATTTCCTGAGTCACCAGACGGCCTCTACCTTCGCAGTAAACATTTCGAATCAGTAAATCATTAAATTTAGAGGTATGAAAACAACAGTTAAATCGATCATCGGATCAGTCGCAATTCTGACCACTCTGGCTGTAAGCAGTTATGGGCAGAAAGCTTTAAAAGCCGAGTCCACAGTACAAATTGTAAAATCAGCCGGGATTGCCGATGCCAAGGATAAGAAAGGTCAAATAACATTTGTTGATGGCATCAGAGTAAGTCCATCCACGCTATCTGTAGCACAGGAAAAGGTTAAAGAAGGCAAAACCTCATCCCAGGAAACCCTTTCCGTCCAAAGACACCGGCGGTTTCAGTTTGACGATGAATCCACTATAGCTGAAACAAAGATCAAAGCTACAGATGAGTTTAATACGCTATTGATCTCTATTGCAACCGGCCTTGATAAAGGAACCATCATTGTTGACATCCTCGATCCCAAAGGAGTTAAGCAGGGTTCATACACTCTGGTTGCCGATGAGCCTACAGTTGTTGGGGGAAAGACGAAGTATAGCGGATCTGTCAACGGCCAGATACAAAAGCAATTTCGTTACCCTATGAAAGGAGAGTGGATTATCAGGGCAACTCCGACGAATGCGAAAGGTTCCGTTAATATCATGATTGAACAGAAGTTCGTTCCCAATTTGGAATACTATGAAATGGGGCTCACCGAAAAGAGGTAATGCCAATGATCTGTTTAACATCCTGGATTAGGGCTTTAATTATACTTCTCGCAATGGTCGGGCTTCCGGGTTATTCCCAGTCACTCATACAGGGAACTATCCGCTATGACACCACCCGGTGGAAGCCGGTGGCGAGTTTATCCCTGGTCCCCGACTTTTCAAGGATGTATGAGGTTTCCAATGAATCGATCATTCAGGAGGCGGAGATCGGGCCCGATGGGAACTTTGCCTTTACCGGTGAAAACATGCCTCCCGGGGATCACCTTTACCGGATTCATTTTTCGAGAAAGGAGGATCCCCGGGCTTCGCTGATCATCGGGGGACCGGATGAAAATCACCTTTTTCTCCTGGCCAATCCCGGTTCAGAAATCGGAATCCGTATCCGCGGTGGCCGTCGGCTGATCGGAAGTATCTCATTTGAAGGATATCCCGTAAACCAGTCCGTAAAGGACATCAACCAGATCGCCGGATTCCTCGATACCCTTGATTATTACGGGCCGGCTGTCAACCGTGATTTTGTCCGTGAGGCCGTTTACGAGCGCCTGCGGCGATATGCCGATACCTGTTCCAACCCCCTGATTTCCCTGTACGCCCTGTATCACAGTAGGTTTGAATCAGACTTCGAAAAAAATCCGGGCTACTACACCAAATATCTGAGGAAATGGCGGAAACAGGATTCTGAGTATTTCCGGACCTTCCGTGCCCAACTCCGGATGGATACGGAACAAAATAACATCGTACCGCTTGTATCGGCCCTGCTTTTTATCCTGATGAGTATTGCGGTGTATTATTACCGTCGCCGGAAAAAATCGGAAATAAACCCATTCCGGTCGCTCACCGTTCAGGAGCGGAAAATCTTCGCGCTTCTCAAGGAAGGGAAATCGAACAAAGAGATCTCCGAATCCTGCTCAATCAGCCTGAGTACGGTAAAAACCCACGTCAACAGCATCTACTCAAAACTGAACCTCAGCTCCCGGACGGATGTGATGGACTTTGGGGAGTGATCTCTCCGGAAGCCGCCCAGGGGGTGTTCGGGGTAAATCCCCGGCCTGAAGGCCAGGGTTACTGATCTCTCCGAAAGCCACGATGGTACTAGGCCCCCGGCCTGAAGGCCGGGGTTACTGATCTCTCCGAACCCTATTTCTTCTTTAATCTTTTTTCTTTCTTCTTTCTTTCGCCTTTCGCCTTTCGCCTTATCTTCATATCTTTAGATCACTAATCTCCTCTCCTTCCATGAAAAAACATTTACTCATTGCCCTGTGCCTGATCTGCACCTTGCAGACCGGACATGCGCAAAAGGTATTGGATTCCGTTTACACCTACTGTTTCTGGGAATCCGGAGATTCTGCCCTTTGTTTTGGACAGAAATGGGACTATGACCAGCGGGGAAATGTAACCCGGATGGCACGCTATAGCTGGAACTCGCAAACGAAGCAATGGCATCCGTGGTACTTTTATCCGGGCGATGACTGGTTCTGTTGGGGGAGGTTTGATTTGGAATATGATAATTCAGGTAATCTTATCGCTAAAACCGGATACTATCCGGAAGATTGGGGTGAACGTAAAGCCTGGAATAATATTACCAGGGAGTTATTTGAATACGATGGAGATGGAAACCGTGTGACCTCGCAGTGGCTGGAATGGGACTATTTCGCAAAAGACTGGAAAAATGTCCGGTCAGCAGAATACCGATATGTCGAATATGACTACAAGATAATTCAGGACCAATACACCTGGAACCCCGACAAGTCAGAATGGAAACCTGCATCAAGGGAAATACTTAACAAAGACACCTTCGGAAAGCTTGTTGGCAAAATTGGGTATCTCTGGGATTCCGTTACCCGGGATTGGATCCTCAACACCAAAACGGATTTTGTTTTCAATTCAGCCGGAATCCCAATCCTTCGTATTTCTTATAAGCGTATCCGGGTTAATTCTGCGGATACCTGGCAGGAAACGGAAAGGTATGAGGTCAATCTGGATAGCCATGGAAGACCTCAAACCGAATTTTATAACTGGAACTCCCAACCGAACGATAAATTTGAATACACGTATGACCATGACAATCATTTAGTTTCAAAGGCCTGGATGTTTTGTCCCAATTATCCTGATTGGAATATTTATAAACAGTGGGAATGGAGATATCATCCATCAGGACAGCGGCAAACGGAAATTTACAGGGGCTCATTTATGGACTTCGACATGGTGTTTAGTATGGAAATCGTAACAGCCTTCGATCCGGAAGGAGACACCATCAGCCGCACTTACTATTATTTACACGATCTTCCCGGCTCTCCCCCCATCCAGACCGATTATTATTATTACCATGGAGCATCAACAGGAACTGGATTACCGATTACATCAAAGGTTTCAATCTTCCCAAACCCCACCAGCGGCCCGATCCACATCACCGGCCTCACCGCTCCCGCCGAACTCAGGATCTGGTCCATGCAGGGGCAACTCATGCGTAAAACCAATCAAACCGGGGAAACTGCAGACCTCACCGACCTGCCAAAAGGAATGTATATTCTGGAGTTATTAACAGTTGACGGGAAAGTACAGCGGTCCCGAATTATCCGCGAATAATCTTAATTTCTTCCCCCTCTTTAATCTTTCTTTCGCCTTTTATCTTTCTTCTTTTATCTTATAGAAAAAGCCGGCTGCAGGCCGGCTTTTTCTGTGGTACCACTCGGATTTGAACCAAGGACTCACGGATTTTCAGTCCGTTGCTCTACCAACTGAGCTATGGTACCATTTCTTTCGGGCAACAAAAATAAGGAAAAAATGTTCAAAGCCAATATCAGAATAAAAAAAGTCTCGCCGAAGTGGCGTTTTTATATCTTTGCAACCCGATTAATAAGCTGAAATGGAGTATTTTATTCATACCCTTAAAAATGGCATCCGCGTGGTCCACATGCCGTCAGAAAGCGAAGTGGCCTATTGTGGTCTGCTGATCAATACGGGTTCAAGGGATGAAACTGAACGCGAGAACGGTATCGCTCATTTCATTGAACACGTGATCTTTAAGGGCACCACCCGCCGGAAAGCCTATCATATCCTGAGCCGGCTCGATGATGTGGGCGGCGAGATCAACGCATACACCACCAAGGAGGAGACCGCCTATCATGCCGGATTCCTTTGCCAGCATTACGACCGGGCGATTGAACTGATAGCCGATATCGTGTTCAACTCCACCTTCCCGGCCGTGGAACTCGACAAGGAGCGCGAGGTGATCATCGATGAGATCAATTCGTTCAAGGACAACCCATCGGACCTGATCTATGACGACTTTGAGGAGCTGATCTTCGGGGCGCATCCGATCGCTCACAATATCCTGGGAACGGCTGAAACGCTGAACACTTTCGACAAAAAGGCGATCCAGCACTTCATGGCCCGCACCTACGATACCGACCAGATGATCTTCTGCTCGGTCGGCCGCATCTCCCTCGCCCGCCTGATCCATCTCGCTGAAAAATACTTCGGCGAAGTCGACGCTCGTCCCCGCACATTCACCCGAGTCCCGTTCAGTGCATATCAACCGGCAACCGGCAACCGGCAACTGGCAACCTACCAGTCCCACTGTATAATAGGAAACCTGGCCTACAGCGCCATGGACAACAGGCGGATGAACCTTATCCTTCTGAACAATATCCTCGGCGGCCAGGGCCTGAATAGCCGGCTTAACCTGTCGCTCCGCGAGAAGCACGGTTACGCCTACAATGTGGAGTCTACCTTTACACCCTATATTGACACCGGGGTCCTGACTATCTATTTCGGCACCGACCCTGAAAAGCTGAACAAAAGCATCGCACTGGTTCACAAGGAGTTCGACAGGCTCAGAACTCAAAAGCTCGGCACATTGCAACTGCATCGGGCTAAAAACCAGATCATCGGCCAGATTGCCATGTCGGCCGACAACAAGGAAAACCTCCTCTTCACCCTCGCCAAATCGGTGATGCTCTTCAATAAATTCGATTCCCTTGAAACGGTGACCCGCCGGATCCAGTCGATCACCACAGAACAACTGCAGGAGACGGCCAACGAAGTTCTCGCCCCCGACCAGTTGTCCATGCTGATATTCCAATGAGCGACCATTTCAAGCATAAGGGCATCTCGCATCCCGACCTCGACCGCTACCTCACGGAGCACACCAGCCCAGAACCTGTGCTGCTTAAAAAACTATTCAGGGAAACGCATGTGAAGATCCACCATCCGCGCCGGACCTCAGATCACCTCACGGGAAAGCTTCTGGAGATGATCTGCCTCATGCTCAAACCCATGCGGGTGCTGGAGATCGGAACCTTTACCGGTTACGGTGCACTGGTGATGGCCGCCGCGCTTCCCGAAGGCGGGGAGCTGCATACCATTGAAGTGAATGATGAGATGGAGCCGTTTATCCGGAAATGGATCGATGAATCGGGCCTGAACAACCGCATCATCCTCCACATCGGCGATGCCCTCAGCATCATGCCCGGATTTGAATTTCCCTTTGACCTGATATTTATTGACGGCGACAAGGACCAGTACGTGGAGTATTACGAGGCCGCCATGCTGAAAAGCCATCCAGGCACTTTCATTATTGCCGATAATACCCTCTGGAGCGGCAAGGTCCTGCAAAAAGAGATCCCCGAAGGCGACCATTTCACCCGTGGCGTGATGCGGTTCAACGATCATGTGCAGGCAGACGGGCGGGTGGAAAACCTGTTGCTGCCGGTGTTTG
>MEOR01000039.1:0-5146 GCA_001769295.1 Bacteroidetes bacterium GWF2_49_14
CGGAATATTTCTATTAGAGATTCGAAGTGAGCGTGTTGTCATCCTTGCGAAAGCAAGGATCCCCTCCCTCGGAGCATTTGGCCGGGGATTCCGGGTTTCGCCGGAATGACAGTTCTGGCGCAACCGGTAACCTCCTACACCACCGCCGCCTTCCACAACTTCACATTCACCGCCGCCGGTCCGCGCGGACCGTTCTCGATCTCAAAGCTGACTACATTGTCCTGCTTGATATCTTCGAGGAAATTGTTAACATGTACAAATACGCTGTCCTGGGATTCCAGGTCGCGGATGAACCCAAAACCCTTTGAATCATTATAAAAGGTAACTATTCCCTTACGGATCGGATCGCTTTTCTGTGAATTGTCGCGCTTCGGGATGCTGATTTCAATATCCTCAAGCTTGGTGGCCTCCTTCCGGATGGGCTCCGGTGGTGTGGATGTAATATTCCCGTAGGCATCCACATAGGCAATCATGTTGTTCGGGTTGCCGCTGTTGTCATTCTCCCTGCGAAACTCCCGCTTCTTCTCCTTATCCTTGCGCTTTTTCTCTTTTTTACTTCTGACTTCTTTCTTGTTGCTTGTCTCCTGCGATCTTCCCATATTCCCTTTTACTTTAATTTTCCGCAAGTTACACTTTTACCCGATAACTGCAAAGCACTTGTCATCCCCGCGAAAGCGGGGAACGCCACATCGTGGTACCCTTTTTGCATATGGAATTATTTTCATATATTGGCAACTGCATAAGAAACTATCTATTAACAAATACTATCAAAACTATGATCGCTAAAATTTTCCCGTTTGTGATCGCCGCCGGCTTCCTGCTGGCAGCCACTCCCTCCGGCGTGGTTAATGAATACGTTGGAGCCGCAAAGTGTAAAATGTGCCACAACAAACCTGATAAAGGTGAGCAGTACAAGATTTGGGCAGCCAGCAAGCATGCTTCGGCCATGAAGGTCCTCAAAGGCGATGAAGCCAAGGACCCGAAATGCCTGAAATGCCACTCAACCGCTGCTGCAAACGCAAAATTAGCCCAGGAAACCATCACCAACGCTGAAGGTGTATCCTGCGAATCCTGCCACGGTCCGGGAAGCGTCTACAAAACCGCTACCATCATGAAAGACAAAGCCAAATCACTGGCCAGCGGAATGATCGAGCCAACCGAAAAAGTGTGCAAAACCTGCCATAACGCCGAAAGCCCCACATTCAAGGGCTTCGACTATAAGGCTATGCTGGCGAAGATCGCACATGATGACCCGACTACGAAGTAAGGCAAAAGATATAAGGCGAAAGGCGAAAGAAAGATCTTAAGATCTTAAGGCAATAAGAAAAAGCGGGCACCTCAGGGTTGCCCGCTTTTCTTTTACTTGAGCCTTGCGCCTTGCGCCTTGCGCCTTCTATTTATACCCAAACAGCACCGAGAAAATAATCAGCCCCACCAACACCAGCCCGAACCCCACAAAAATAAACCCGAACACCCTGATCACGGTATCCCTGCGGGTTAGGCCCTCTTTCTTCACGAGAAGCTTCTTCAGTCGGCCATTCTCTTTCAGCGCCTTGTATTCGCGCGGGCGATCCTTGCGGAACTCGTCAAACGGCACCAGGCCGGTGAAAATAACCGTGTCCATCGGGAAGGCATCCGGACGAAGATGGGTGTTGAAGAAATGGATCGTAAAAATAAATCCGACAGCCAGCAGCGCCTCATCACTGTGAATGATCTGGGCGATATTGATCAGCCAGCCTGGAAATACCTTGGTGAAGATCTCGGGGAACCATAGCATCAGGCCCGATAAGCCGATCACGGCAACCCCCCAGAATACGGCCATGTAGTCGAACTTCTCCCAATAGGTCCAGCGGCCATAGTCCGGTTTCGGACCCTTGCCGACAAACCACTTGATAGTGTTGCCAAAATCCTTTATATCCTGCATGTTAAACATCAGGCTATCCTTGCCGAAAATGAATTTGCCTACCGATACCCGGTTCTTTTTCTTCATCAGGATCAGCGTCAGCAGGTGGAAGGCAAAATAACCGAACGTGATGACGGCCCCAAAGCGATGCAGCACGCCGGCAACCTTAACGCCTCCGATCAGCTTCGCCAGGAAGGATGCCCACTCCATGTTGGCAAACTTCAGGATCATGCCCGTGAAGGCGAGCGTCAGGAAACTGAAGATCACGAACAGGTGGGTGATCCGCTGGCTCCGGTTGAAGCGCTTCACATAATATTTGCTGGTGAACGTGTTCTTATGCAGCTTCTTCTCCCGCCGTCCGCCGATCGAACGCGGAATCCACATCAGCAGGTGAATGCCGAAGAAAAGGAATACGCTGGTCAGCAGGATCGTCATGGCCCAGAAAGTATAATAGAGGGCCCCGTATTTTTCCTTATTATGATGCGTGGCGTGCGTCAGGTAGCCGGTAAACCGTGCATTGGCATCCGGATGGCACTTCTGGCAGGTGACCACGATATTCTTTGTGTTGATGCTCGATGCAGGGTTGTTCACGTTCAGAATCGTATGAGATCCGTGACAGTCGGAACATTTCGCCGCATCCTCGCGCCCCAGCGAATGCGCCTTCCCATGGTAGGTCTGGAGATAGGTTTCCGCAGTCTCCTTATGGCACTTACCGCATTGGGTGGTGACCTCCGCCATGAACGCATCCCCTCCTGTTATCTCGATCACATGTGAATTATGGCAATCAACGCAGGTGGGATAGATCCTTTTCCCGTCCGATTTCGTGATTGCATGATCACTCTTGATGTAATCATTGTAGATCCCCTTATGACAGGTGGCGCAGGTTGCCGGTATATTTTTAACATTTACCGATGACTGTTCATCGTCCTCCTTCAGGATATGGTGCGAATTGTGGCAGTCGGTACACACAGCCGTTACCGTTAGTCCTTTTTCCGATAAACCCCGTCCGTGAACACTGGAGGAGTAATCCACCATTGCATTGACTTCGTGCAGCTTAGCCGTCGCATTCGCCTTCCCGTCGTCCTTATGGCACTCGCCGCAAAGCTTGGGAATGGAGGTGCGGTAAGTCGGCGACGTATCGTCATATCGGGATAAAGCCTTATGCGTTCCATGGCAATCGGTGCAATACGGCGCGTTTTTGTCGCCCCGCTCATGCGCCTGGCCGTGGCCGCTGGTTGCATAGAGATTGCTCGTTTCGGCATGACAAGCCGAGCAGTCGATCTTACGTGCGGTCTCGCAGGGCCGGGCACGCTGAGTCGAAACATCGGAATGGCATTTAACGCAGGCTATATTCCGATGTACGGAGTTCGGTAAATCATCCTTGCTGACCTGCATGGAAACCATTTTGCCGTCAACCATCTTGCTGATGCCCTCCTTTTCGTGACACTTGAGGCATGCCTGGTCGCTTATCGTGGGCACAATCGACTGAACATTAACCGTATGCGGCACGTGGCAGTCGGTACACGCAGGGATCGCACCCGGTTTCTTCTCCCACTGCTCCCCCTTGATAATCTTTGTGTGAACTTCCTCGATCTTCACATGGCACTTCATGCAGGTGGCTGCAATGTGATTGACGTTGATCGAAGAGTTGGGGCTTGTATGGGGCAGGACGAGGTGATCGCCGTGGCAATCGTTGCAGGTGGCCGAAACGATCAGCCCCTTCTTGAGCAGTCCGACCCCATGGATACTCTCGGTGTAGTTTTCAAGAATATTATGTTCCGATATGTTATATACGCGGGCAACCGGCGCGCCTTCCCTGTGACATTTCCCGCACAGGAAGGGGATCTTCATCTTGTAAGTCTGGGAATTCGGGTCGGAATTGGGCAGAATATCATGCTTGCCGTGGCACTCGGAGCAGTCGGGAGCATAGAGGGCCTTCAGTTTCAAGGCCTGGCCGTGGATGCCGGCATCGAACTTCATCTGGGCATCATCATGGCAATTGCCGCAATTCACCGGCTTCAGCACATCCGCATGCGGAAACTCCTGCACGGCGGCATCTTCATGACAGGCGGTGCAGTCGAGGTCCTTATGGACCGATTTCGTAAAAACCTTGCCGTTCACATAGAGCGACACCTTTTTACCGCCCACCAGCTTTGATAATCCGGAATCATCATGGCAACCCAAACAGTCATCATTCGACTGCCCGATCGCCGCTGCACTGCCCAGTAGTAGTAGGATTCCCGTTAAAAAACTCTTCATATGCTGTGAAAGTTTTAACAAATACGTATACATATCTACATACGTTCGTCAAAAGTATCGATTTGTTTCAATCCGGCAACTGTAAAGCGCTCAGGGAGGCTTATTTAGAATGATTCCAAGGTGTGGGGGGATGTGGGGGTGCCCGTAGGGGCGCACGGCGTGCGCCCGTCTGGCACGGCGTGCGCCCGTCTACCTCACCCCATCCTCCGTAATGAACGCCGTAATCAACCTTACCGGCGTCACATCAAACCCCGGATTACGCACCGCCACACCATCCGGCACACCGGATAACGGGTGCGCCGGGGAAGACGGGCGCACGCAGTGCGCCCCTACGGGCACCTCACCACCCCTCACTTCTTCCGCGCTTCGTTCCTCAATCGGTATCTCCTCCCCCGTTTCCATCTCCTCATCGAAGGTTGATGACGGTGCGGCCACATAAAACGGGATATGATTATCATAGGCCGCAAGGGCTTTCAAATAGGTTCCGATCTTGTTCGCTGCATCGCCGTTTCGGGTGATCCGGTCGGCCCCCACAATGCACAGGTCAACCTCGCCGCACTGCATCAGGTGCCCGCCGGCATTGTCAACGATCACCGTGCAGGGCACTCCGTGTCGCGACAATTCATACGCCGTAAGTTTCGATCCCTGATTGCGCGGACGGGTTTCATCCACCCAAACATGCACCTTAATTCCCTTGTCATGAGCCATATAGACCGGAGCCAGCGCCGTGCCGTAATCAATGGTTGCCAGCCACCCCGCATTGCAGTGCGTCAGGATATTCACCACCTCACCGCCCTTTCTCAATGCCACCTCCTCAATCAGGCCCAATCCGTGTTCACCGATCGCCCTGCTCCGCAAAATCTCAGCTTCACGCAAAGCAATAGCCCGGTGGAGGAAGAGTGAGGTTTGGTTAAGGAGTGGTGAGGGGTGGTTAAGGTTTGGTGAGGGGTGGTTAAGGAGTGGTGAGGTTTGGTTAAGGAGTGG
>MEOR01000039.1:5192-8169 GCA_001769295.1 Bacteroidetes bacterium GWF2_49_14
CGTCGGTCCTCGTCCATCGGTCTTCCGTCCTTCTGCGGTCCTCCGTCTGTCATCGGTCTTCCGTCATCGGTCATGTACTCAATGGCTTTCCTCAGATTCACCGCCGTCGGCCTCGTCGCCATCAACTCCGCACACATCTCCTCCACCCCCTTGTGCCTTGTGCCTTGCGCCTTGTGCCCTTCTTCCCTAAGCCCTAAATACAGCGCAAACGCCGCCGCCACCCCAATCAACGGCGCTCCCCGTACCTCCATATCCTTAATCGCCCGTACCCCATCCTCAAAACTCTTCATCTCCCGGATCACCAGCTCCCATGGCAGGTGCGTCTGATCGATGTAGAAGATGCGGTCGGAGAGTGGCTCGTGCCAGAGAGAGGTGTAAGGAGTACCTGAGATGTTCATGGTAGTATAGTGTTAAAAGGGGCATAAGGCTCAAGGCACAAGGCTCAAGTAAGGGAAAAGATTGAAGTAGGAAGGAATAAGGCAGGCTGGGCCGATCGTCCAGCTATGTTAAACTTTCTCCTTTAACCCTTCTCCTTACTTATGCCTTGTGCCTTGTGCCTTGCGCCTTTAAAACTTCTCCAATGCTTCTAAAATCGTATTCCCATTCGTTATCCAAATAGCCCTCATCCCCACCGCTTCCGCTGCGCGGACATTCATCTCAAAGTCATCCAGAAACAGGGTTTCTTCAGGATTTAACCGACTGGCCTTGAGCATCTTAACAAATATCTTCTCGTCGGGCTTGCGGAAACCCAGGTTGTGCGAGTACCAGGACTTATCCAGCAGATGATCCAGTGATTCAATCCCGAAATGCTTGTTCAGCTCTTCATTGAAATGCTTGCTGTGTATCTGGTTGGTATTGCTCAGGAGATAGGTTTTATACTTCTTCGCCAGCTCCTGCACGCGCCGGATGCGCTCGGGCGGAAAATCGATCAGCAGGGAATTCCAGGCATAATCAAACTCCGCATCGGAACACTTAAATCCCGTAATCTCCCGGAACTTCCTCCGCAACTCATTAGGACAGTAAACCCCGATCTCAAAATCGAGACACAACCGGTTCACCTCCTCCCTCTGAAACCACTCCTCCGCACCCCGCAGCCCGATAATCTCAAACGCGTTGAAGGTCCGGCGGAAGTCGATGTTCATCAGCACACCGCCGAGGTCGAAGACGATATTCTTGATTCCGTTCATGCCGCTAAGATAATAATTGACTCGCTCCGCTCGCTAATTGGTTCGCTAACGCTCACTAATTGGCTCCCTACGGTCGCTAAATGGCGCTACGCGCTAATTGGCCTCCCGTTGGTCGGCTAATTGGGCCAGAGCGTCAATTAGGGCGTAGCCCCAATTAGTGAGCGTTAGCGAACCAATTAGCGAGGCGATAGCCGAGTCATTTAGCGACCGCAGGGAGCCAATTAGCGAGGCGATAGCCGAGCCTCTTACTGCGTCAGCCTCTGGAACACCTTCTCGAGGCTACTTTCTTTCTTCCGCAGCTCCGCCGTCAGCTCGTTGGCCACGATCTTACCCAGGTTGATGATGATCACACGGTCGCAGATGGCTTCCACCTCCTGCATGATATGTGTGGAAAGCAGGATGGTCTTCTTTTTTCCGAGACTCTCGATAAACTTCCGGATCTCCACGATCTGGTTCGGATCCAGGCCCGATGTGGGCTCGTCCAGAATCAGCACCGACGGATCATGGATCAGCGCTTGCGCCAACCCCACCCGCTGCCGGTACCCCTTCGACAACGCCCCGATCTTCTTATGCGCCTCCTTGCCAAGCCCAACCATATCGATCATTTCGGCAACCTTGGTTGCGTGCTTTTGGGTAGACGGGCGCACGCCGTGCGCCCCTACAGCCTTCTGATACAACCGTTCTACCATCTGCAAATATTCCCTTACATACATATCCGTATACAACGGATTATTCTCCGGTAAATACCCGATCATCCTCCTCACTTCAATCGAATGCTCAAGCGTATCAAGCTCATTTACAAATACTTCTCCCTCCGTCTGCGGAATATACCCGGTAATGATCTTCATCATGGTCGACTTACCGGCGCCATTTGGCCCGATAAACCCCACTACCTCGCCGGTCTTCACGGTAAACGAGACATTGTCCAGGGCTCTTTGCGAGCCGTATAACTTGGTGATTCCTTTTACTTCTATCATAGTACCAAAAATATTTCGCTTTGCTCAGTAATTGACTCGGCTTACGCCTCGCTAAATGGTTCGCTAACGCTCACTAAATAGCTCCCTACGGTCGCTAACTGGCGCTACGCGCTAATTGGCCTCCCGTTGGTCGGCTAATTGGGCCAGAGCATAAATTAGGGCACAGCCCCAATTAGCGACCGTAGGGAGCCAATTAGCCGACCGTAGGGAGGCCAATTACTCTCAGCATCTCCGCTACCGCATCACCCTCGTCCACATTCTTCAGCACCGCCGTAGTACCGTGGTAGATATGAACCTTTCCCGGTCCCGCCCCTACATACCCGTAATCCGCGTCGGCCATTTCACCGGGACCGTTCACGATGCAGCCCATCACGGCGATCTTGAGTCCGGTGAGGTGGGCCGTGGCCTCCTTCACTTTCCTCACCGCCTCCTGGAGGTTGAACGTGGTGCGGCCGCAACCCGGACAGGATATGTATTCCGTCCGCGTGATGCGTGCCCGTGATGCCTGAAGGATGCCGTAAGCCACGGGAATCTCAAACTCCGGGTCTTCCGTAAGAGAAACCCTGATCGTATCCCCGATGCCATCCACCAGCAAGCTGCCGATGCCGATAGCCGACTTCAGCCGGCCATCCTCCCCTTCGCCCGCCTCGGTAACCCCGAGATGCAAAGGGTAATCCATCCCCTCCTCATCCATCCTCCTCACCAACAGCCGGGTAGCCTCCACCATCACCTTAACGTTCGATGACTTCAGCGACAGCACAATATCATGAAAATTCTCAGCCCGGCAAATCCGCACCGCCTCCAGCGTCGCCT
>MEOR01000040.1:0-1980 GCA_001769295.1 Bacteroidetes bacterium GWF2_49_14
GATGCCTGTACTCAGATTGATTATGCCTGCCACTGCGATGCCCACACCCAGAATCCTGGCCGGATCAATCAGGTTGGTATTGGCAAGATTCAGAATTACCTGAACAACCTTACCAAGGACATATTCAGGCTCCTTATGAGATTCAGTAACTACCTCAATTTCCTTGATCGTCTCAAGCGCCAGATTCGTTAGCACACCACGTATGAAGGTGGTTCCAAGGTCGATTCCGATCAGGTAATGAGCCTCGCCATTGAAGCAAACCGGTTTTACCGGCCGACCCTTACTGGAGGCAACAGATTGATTTTCAATAAGAAGTTTATCCTGTATTAGGGAATCAACCAGACGGGAAACAGTAGCCGTACTTAACCCGGTCTGCCGGCTGATGTCCAACCGGGATATACCGCAATCTTTCCACACCGATTTGAGGACCAGCGACTTATTGTGCTTGGTTTGAGTAGCATTACTCAGCTTTTCAGCTGTGTTCCGATACATGCGTTTTTATTTTCGCCGTAAAAATAATTCAAAAAGGCCGCTGTGCAATGCGGCCTTCCTGTGTCAATCTTTACTTGTTTAACCAAAACTAGGTAAATATTTCGTAATAAAAGTAACCCTAACCATGAGATTTGGTTGAAAGAATATTAGCACAAGTAGATTGTATCTTAACCAACCACAACGGCTAAGATAAAAGTCATTTGGGTTAACATGATATTGACAAGTATTGAATGCAGAACTTACTTTTAAGCTTCCTGGAAAAGTACCAGCAAGAAAAATGAACACACATACTATTTCCAAAGATTCAATCAGGGTTCTCAATGCCTCTTCCATCAAATCCCTCATTCCAATGGAGCGTGCCATAGAATTGATGGGGTCTGCATTTAAAATCCTTTCTGATAAAAGTGCCTTCGTTCCGCCAAGGGTAGTCATGACCAGCCAGGATGAATCGATGTCAGTGTTTTTTAAACCGGCGTTTGTTCAGGATTACAACCGGATGAGCATCAAAATCCTCACGCAAATTCATAATAATGAGCCCTCTGATAATGCGACCATCAAGGGGATGATACTTCTGGTCGATTTAAAAACCGGTTCCGCTCTTTCACTCTCAGATGGTACATACGCAACCGCACTGCGTACAGGGGCGGCCTCGGGAATTGCAACCCGGTATCTTGCCAATCAGGATGCTTCCACCGTTGCAGTCTTTGGATGCGGAGCCCAGGGCAGAACCCAGCTCGAAGCCATAATGGCTGTCAGACCGATACAAAGTATACTTCTTTTTGATAGCTCAACAATTCAGGCAGAACGACTTGTTGCAAACATGGCCCTCAATCCCGATATTGATTGCCAGATTAATCCGGATCTGGAAGAATTGAAAACTGCCGATATAATTTGCACGGCAACCCCGAGCAAAAGGCCATTATTCATGAAATCCCAAATTAAAACAGGGGTTCACATCAATGCCATCGGCTCCTACCGGCCCGATATGCAGGAGCTTGATCCGGAAATTCTGGGAATGGGTAAAATTTACCTGGATCATTCTGTGGCATGTTTAAGTGATTCGGGTGACCTGTTGATTCCTCTCAATCAGGGTATTATCGGAAAGAATGATATAACCGGTGAATTGGGAGAATTGATCGGTGGCTTAATACCGGGACGGCAAAATCACGATGAAATCACCATCTTTAAAAGTGTGGGAAGTGCGATCCAGGATTTTTTTATCGCCAACGAGGCTTATGAAATGGCACAGGGTTTCAATGACTCAAACTGGATTAACTTTACCGAATAGGAGTTTAACTGATTCTAAATGCAAACTCGATAATATGAAAATACGATCCATTTTTACACTGATTTTTTTGGTTCTCTGTGTGTTTCCGGGAATCCGGGCTCAACAGGAACTTACTTTCGACGACCAGTTCAATGGTACCTATTCAGCCAGGGGTTTCGGTCCGGCCCGTTGGGTGGATGGCGGTAAAGGGTACACAACCC
>MEOR01000040.1:2002-2453 GCA_001769295.1 Bacteroidetes bacterium GWF2_49_14
AGGTAGGGATATCGTAAGGTATGAATCCGCCACCGGCGCCCGATCCATCCTGGTTAAATCATCAGAATTGATTCCCGAAGGTAAAACTGCACCGCTGGGAATCTCCGATTATCTATGGTCCGACGATGGCACCAAACTGATGATTTTCACCAATACACAGCGGGTCTGGCGCTACAATACGCGCGGCGACTACTGGGTGATGGATCTCCAGTCGCGAAAACTAAGGCAGATCGGAATAAAACTCAAGCCCTCCTCACTTATGTTTGCCAAGTTCTCCCCCAACGGAGAGTATGTGGCCTATGTCAGCGAACAGAATATTTATGTGGAGCATCTGGCTAAAGAAACATTCAGATCCCTTACTCAGGATGGCGGCGGGCACATAGTGAACGGCACCTTCGACTGGGTATATGAGGAGGAACTCGATTGCCGTGATGGATTCCGGTGGAGCCCC
>MEOR01000040.1:2464-5563 GCA_001769295.1 Bacteroidetes bacterium GWF2_49_14
CATTGCATTCTGGCAGCTGGATACAGAAGGGATAGGCACTTTTTATATGATCAATAATCTCGATTCAATCTATCCCAAACTGATCCCGATACCCTACCCAAAGGTGGGTACTACGAATCCAGCAGCGAAAGTGGGTGTGGTCTCGGTCCTGGGTGGCGCTCCGAGATTCTTTAAAATCGAAGGGGATCCCAGGAATCATTACCTGGCACGAATGGAGTTTGCCGCAAGTAACGATGAAGTGATGATTCAGCAACTCAACCGGCTCCAGAATACCAACAAAGTGATGCTCGGAAATATCCATACGATGGAGGTCAGAACCATCCTGACCGAGACTGACCCCGCATTCCTTGATATTCATGATGATACCCAATGGATGCAGGGTGGAAAATTCTTTACATGGACCAGTGAGCGGGGCGGCTGGTTGCATCTGTACACTGTCTCCCGCGATGGCTCACAGGTCCGCAATTTAACCCCTGGGAATTTTGATGTAATTGATATACAATGTATTGATGAGAAGGGTGGGTATGTATACTTCATCGCTTCGCCCGACAATCCAATCCAGCGTTACCTCTTCCGGATCAAAATGGACGGGAAAGGCAAGCTGGAAAGAATCAGCCCGGCAAATCAACCCGGCCAGCATGGGTATCAGATATCTCCGGATGCAAAATTTGCCATCCAAAATTATTCCAATGCCGTAACCCCGGCTACCATTAGCCTGGTCTCGCTGCCAGCACATAAGGTTCTTAGGGTTCTGGAAAACAACGACCAGCTGAAAGCAAGATTCGCAGCCCTGAAAATCAGGCCTAAAGAGTTCTTCAGGGTCCGGATTGAACCCGGTGTTGAGCTGGATTGCTTCATGATCAAACCCTATGATTTTGACCCTGCTAAAAAATATCCGGTGATTTTCAACATTTACGGCGAACCGGCCGGAGCTACCGTACAGGATAACTTCGGCGGCGGCGATCTTTTTAATCAATACCTGGCCCAGCAGGGATATATTGTGATGAGCGTCGATAACCGGGGAACAAAAACACCCAGGGGCAGGGAGTGGCGCAAAAGTATATACCGCCTGATCGGTATCCTGGCTACTCATGACCAGGCCGCTGCCGCCAGGGCAATTATCAGCAGGTATTCATTTGTAGATGCCTCCCGCATCGGCGTATACGGCTGGAGTGGAGGCGGTTCCATGACGCTGAACTGCATGTTCCGTTATCCTGATATTTATAAAACCGGCATCGCCATCGCTTTTATCAGCAACCAGAAATTTTACGATACCATCTATCAGGAAAGATACATGGGGCTGCCTGATGACAATGAGGACGGTTATCGCGACGGATCCCCGGTGACCCATGCGAAAAACCTGCAAGGGAACCTGCTCCTGATTCATGGATCGGGCGATGATAACTGCCATTACCAGAATTGTGAGGTACTTGTTAATGAATTGATTAAGAACCAGAAGGTTTTCTCCATGATGGAATACCCGATGCGTTCCCATGGAATTTTTGAAAGGGAAGGAACCAACACACAATTGCGGAAATTGTGGACAAATTGGTGGTTGGAAAAATTACCCGCAGGACCACGATAACATTTCCCGTTCCCGTTGGGGCGCACCGCGTGCGCCCGTTTGCCCGTTACGAATAATTAACAACAATGAATTGAAACCCACCAAACCATTCGCAATTGCAGCCAGCATCGGTTTAGTTGCGCTCCCGGCATTTGAAACGAATCCCGACCGCGACCATCCGAGTTTTGTCATCTTTCTCGCTGATGATCTCGGTTACGGCGACCTGGTCTGTTATGGAAGCCCGATCAATTCAACACCGAACATCGACCGGTTTGCCCGGGAAGGGGTCAGGTTGACCAATTGCCATTCAGCAGGAACAGTTTGCTCTCCATCAAGGGCCGCGATCCTAACCGGAAGAAACCCATACCGGTCGGGATTCAGCTACATCGCCGGCGGTAAAACCTACCTGCGTGCTGATGAAATCACCGTCGCTGAACTTCTGAAACAGGACGGTTACCAAACAGCCTTTTTTGGAAAGTGGCACCTTTCAAACCT
The DNA here is from genome assembly GCA_001769295.1 of Bacteroidetes bacterium GWF2_49_14. GTDB lineage: Bacteria > Bacteroidota > Bacteroidia > Bacteroidales > UBA12481 > UBA12481. The sequence continues at coordinate 4,524 of MEOR01000040.1, forward strand.
GGCGGATACCCTTCAACCAGACCCCGGCGACCAGGGATTCGATTACTGGATGGCGACCTCGGTCAATGCCTTTGAAGGTCCCGAGAATCCGCTGCATTTTATTCGAAATGGCAAAAGAACAGGTGTACAGGCTGGGTGGTACTGCGATATTATTGTGAAGGAGAGCCTTGACTGGCTGCAGCGGATTGACAAAAAGAAACCCTTTCTTCTGGTGATCTGCACGCATGAACCGCACACTCCAATTGATCCGCCTGACTCGCTGGCTGCTGCATTTCAGGATCCTTCGCTTCTTCCTCTGATTCGGGAGACGGGCTACGGAAGCGTCGATCGCGAGGGAAAATACAGCCAGCCTAATGCTGCCCAATATTACGGAACGATCAGGCAGCTCGACAATGCATTTGGTGTTTTTATTAACGGACTGGATAATAGCGGATTGAATGATAATACTCTGGTTATGGTTACCAGCGACAATGGTCCGGAGCACCCGGTTAATCTCGAGGAATCACGAGGCGAATGGGACGATCCGATCCGGGAAAAATGCTATGGTACGCCGGGTCCCTACCGCGGTATGAAAAGATACCCTACTGAAGGTGGCCACCGGGTTCCGGGATTGGTCCGTTTTCCTGGCAGAATTAAGGCAGGAACGGTTTCTGATCAGCTGTTTAATGGAACCGACATACTTCCTGTTTTTTGCGGACTCGCGGAATGCAAAGTTCCATCAGACCGGAAGATTGACGGCGAGCCTGTTTTCGCAGCACTCAAGGGAAAACCGGCAGACCGGAAAAACCCGGTTCTCTGGATTTTTCCGGCCCATGAAGACACCTATTTCCGTATGCCGCAGATGTCACTGATGCAGGGAAAGTATACGTTACTGGGCTGGTTTCCATCGAAAGGAGAAACCCAAAAAATAGTTCCATGGGTAAAACAGTCGGTTCCTGTACGCTTTGAACTCTATGATATTCAGAAAGATCCGGGCCAGGTTACTGACATTTCTCCCTTATTACCCGATATTTCAGAAAAGTTAGCTCAAGAAATGAAAC
>MEOR01000040.1:5637-5755 GCA_001769295.1 Bacteroidetes bacterium GWF2_49_14
CCATTGGGGCGCCTGGTGGGCGCCCGTTTATCCCAGCCCACCACCGTCCCCGTAAGGGCGCACCGCGTGCGCCCGTCTTCCCCTCTAACTAACAGCAACCCATGAAAACCCCCCTCTT
>MEOR01000041.1:0-772 GCA_001769295.1 Bacteroidetes bacterium GWF2_49_14
TATTTTGTCGTGAAACTCAAGCGGACCAGCCTCTGTCACCTCCATCGAACGGATCGGGAAAAACAGGATCACCGCTTTCTTGATCCATTCATTCACCTTCCATGAGTCCTCTGAAGGCTCCGCTACACGCAACAGGCCTTTATCCAGTTCTTCTATCACCTGCTCAATGGCCTTCCGGTACTTTGTTTCGGCCAGTAGTTCGCGGTTTACCCAAACCTGTTCAATAATATCTTTTAATTGATCCATTCTGATTTGCTTAGTGATTCAAAGATAAACCGTTCAGGTGATTTATTATATTTGATAATCATTCAAAACAGATGCTATGACAATCAGGTTTTTATCCCCCATGGTGATCCTGCTGATCCCCTTTATGCTGCCGGCCCAGAATGATCTGAAATACCAGATACCACCTAAAGAGCTGGCTGCGCTGGTCGATGTACCGGCAACCCCTTCGGTGCAGCTGGATCCATCGGGTCAATATATTCTTTTTCTTACCCGTTCCGAGAACCCGACCATCGGGGATATCTCGGCAGAAATGCTCCGGTTGGCGGGTTTAAGGATTGATCCCGCCATCAACGCGGGAAGCCGCCCATCCTATTCCGTGGAATTGGAGCTGATGGCCCTTAAAGACCTGGTCAGGAAGAGAATCACCGGTTTGCCGGCACCCCTGAAAATCATCCAGGTATCGTGGGCTCCCGACAGCCGTGGCTTTGCCTTTCTTCAGCTCGGTGACCGCGGACTCTACCTTTGGTATGCGGATTTGGCCACCCTC
>MEOR01000041.1:783-5639 GCA_001769295.1 Bacteroidetes bacterium GWF2_49_14
ACTGCTTAAAAGTCCGGTGAATGGATTGCTGGGCTCGGTCATGAGCTGGCACCCAAACTCTGAGAGCCTGATTTGCAAGCTGATCCCCGAAAACCGGGGACCCCGGCCTGTTTTTTCAAATGTGCCCCCGGGCCCGGTTATCCAGGAAACCAGCGGAAACAAGGCTGCCGTCAGAACTAATCAGGATATGCTCACCGGGATTAATGACGAGGTCCTGTTTGATTTTCTGGGCAGATCTCGTGTGGTCGCCATTAGCCTGGATGGATCGGTTAAGGAGATCCTTCCGCCCGATATCTACACCGGCCTTGATCTATCTCCGGATGGACAATACCTGATGACCTCAAGGATCACAAGACCCTATTCCTATCAGGTCGGATATTCCTCATTCCCGTCTGTAGCAGAAGTCGTTACGCTTTCTTCTGGGGAAAGAATAGGATTGTTCAAACTGCCCCTCAGGGAAGATATCCCAACCGGCTATGATGCTACCAGTCCCTGGCCGAGATCGATTCAGTGGCGGGATGACGTTCCCGCATCGGTCTACTGGATTGAACCGCTCGATGGTGGAGATCCGAAGAAAACGGTTGAATACCGGGATCAGCTGTTCCGCCTGGATGCACCCTTCACGGGCAAACCGATTCCTCAGATACGGACAAAAATGAGGTTAAATGGGGTAACCTGGGCGCTTGCCGATCTCGCAGTAATCCGCGAGGGATCCTCCAAAACCCGGCAACAGATCACCTCATTTTTTAATCCTGGCGATCTCACCCAAAAACCAAGAGTTGTTTGGGACCGTTCCTCGGAAGACAAATACGGGGACCCGGGAAATTTTGTACGAACAAACATTCCGGGACAAAGGGGAATTCTGATCGCAGATAAGGGGAAATCCATGTTTCTCACCGGAAATGGGGCTTCTCCCGACGGAGATCGTCCATTTCTGGATAAATTTGATATTGTCACGGGAAAGATTACGCGTCTGTGGCAGTCCGAAGCGCCCTGGTATGAAAATATAAGCCGGATACTGGATCCCGATAGGCTGATCGTAATGCTCACCCGGCAATCTGTAACGGAGCCCTCTAATTATTACATACGCGACCTGAAAAGCAAGAAGCTGTCGCTCAGGAAAATAACGGATTTCACAGATCCTTATCCGTTCATGGCTGGGGTGAGCAAACAAAAGATTACCTATTTCAGGCCCGATGGGGTGCAGCTGACTGCCACACTTTACACACCGGCCGGTTGGAAAAAGGGCGACGCTCCCCTTCCAACCCTGATGTGGGCCTATCCGGTTGAGTTTAAATCCAGGGATGCCGCAGGCCAGGTTTCGGGATCTCCCTATACTTTCACGCGGCTTAGCCCCTCCTCCGCCGTGCCTTTTGTTACCCAGGGCTATGCAGTTCTTGATAATGCCGCCTTTCCGATCGTTGGCGAAGGAGAGACGGAACCCAACGATACTTTCATTGACCAGCTGGTTGCCAATGCCAGGGCAGCCATTGACAAAGCCGTTGAAATGGGCGTAACCGACCCGAAGCGAGTGGCTGTTGGCGGCCATTCCTACGGTGCTTTCATGACAGCTAACCTGTTAGCCCATTGTGACCTGTTTGCCGCCGGTATTGCACGCAGCGGAGCCTATAACCGCTCCCTCACGCCTTTTGGATTCCAGTCGGAACCACGGACATACTGGGAAGCCACGAATCTTTACAATGAGATGTCCCCCTACAATTATGCCGATAAAGTAAAAACACCCATACTGCTCATTCACGGTATAGCTGATAATAACCAGGGGACCTTCCCGATCCAGAGTGAAAGGTTCTATGCTGCACTCAAAGGCCACGGAGCAACCGCCCGCCTTGTCCTGCTGCCTCTCGAAAGCCACGGCTACACCGCCCGCGAAAGCCTGTTGCACATGCTTTGGGAAATGAATACCTGGATGGATAAATACGTAAAAAAATAGGGCAAAAGGGCACAGGGCAAAAGGGCATAAGGGCATAAGGAAAAATCGTCATTTCACCAACCCTTCTCTTGGTCTCTAAGTCTCTAAGTCTCAAAGTCTCTCAGTCTCTTGGTCTCTAAGTCTCTAAGTCTCAAAGCTCCTAAAATCCACCCACAATGAACCTCCCTCTCCTCCACGACCTCCAACTGGCAGCAGAACGTATCCGCCCCTACGTCCATCGTACCCCGGTCCTGACCAGCTCAAGCATAAACCGGATACTGGGTGCTGAGTTTTTTTTCAAGTGCGAAAACTTTCAGAAGGTTGGCGCCTTTAAATTCAGGGGTGCAACCAATGCGGTCCTCTCATTGCCTAAGGAGGATCTGTTGCACGGGGTAGGTACTCACTCCTCAGGAAACCATGCGGCCGCCCTGGCATTGGCAGCGAAGGCGGCCGGTGTGCCTGCCTATATCGTGATGCCCGACAATGCCCCGGAAATCAAAAAGGTAGCAGTTGCCGGCTATGGCGCTCAGATCACCTTCTGTGAACCAACCCTCGCGGCACGGGAATCGACCATGGCCAGGGTCCAGGAGGAAACGGGCTGTATTTTTATACATCCATATAACCGTTTTGAAATTATTGCAGGGCAGGGGACTGCAGCATTGGAATTGCTTGAAGATGTTCCGGATCTCGACATTATCATGGCACCGGTCGGTGGCGGTGGATTGCTTAGCGGCACAGCCATAGCGGCCAGGGGAATTAAGCCGGATATAAAAGTCTGGGCCGGTGAACCGCAGAACGCTGATGACGCGTTCAAATCATTCTATTCGGGACAGATCGTCCCCTCTGTAAACCCTCAGACCATTGCCGATGGTTTGCTTACATCACTCGGTACATTAACCTTCCAGGCTATCCGCGAGAATGTTGACGCTATTCTCCTGTGCCCTGAACACATGATCAGGGAGGCACAGCGAATGATCATCGAACGCATGAAAATCCTGATCGAGCCCAGCTCTGCCGTGCCCGTGGGAGCTCTTATGTCGGGACCCGAAAAACACTGGAAAGGAAAAAAAATCGGAATTATCCTGAGCGGAGGAAACACCCAGCTCAATTTATGACGGACGACCGATGACCGACGACAGACGTTTTACGTCCGTCGTCCGTCGTCCGTCGTCCGTCAATCTTAACAAACGTGCTCACCGGCCTGTGATCCGAGAACTTCACTCGTCCGATCTCATAACCCGATGACTCAAGTTCTTTACTATGAAGGATATAATCGATCCTCAACGGGGCCTTCATGTTCGGAAAGGTTATGCTCATTCCGTTCCCACCCGACCGGAAACTGTCAAAAAGGCCATCACGGATTTTCCGGGTTGTGAAACTAACCGGGGTGTCGTTAAAATCCCCGCATACCAGAACACGGTATGGCGACTGTTTAATGCTTTTATTGATGACAATTGCCTGACTGGCCCTACGGATATAGGCTCCCTTTAACCGCCTGACAATATCGCCGATCTTGTCGCGGGTAATTCGCATCTCATCGGTTTTGTCATCAATAAGCTCAATCTCATCCCGGTCAAAGTGAATGGATTCCAGGTGGTTGTTGTATACACGGATCGTATCGGATCCGATTTTAAGATCGGCAAAAATGACCATATTCCGGGTTTCCGGAAAATGCTCATGGCCTGTGTTGAGAATCGGATAACGGCTGAATATCGCCATCCCGTGCTTTCGTGCCTGCGCCGTGAAATTGTACTCGATATAGGAGTAGGGGAGCTTGCTCAGTCCGGTCTTAACCCGGTCGAGCGGTAATTTGCCCGGATCCTGTATCATAAACTCCTGCAAGCAAAGAATATCAGGGTTGGAAGCATTAATGTATTCAAAAATCCCATCTGCAGCCTTCTTCTGACCCGACCATTGGAAAAAGTCAAAAAGGCGTACATTATAACTCATCACCTTGATTTGATTGGCACCTGGGCTTGATTTCTGGCCGGGCCAGGTAATCTGGAAGGTATGTGTAATCGGGGTCCAGTTGGCAAGGATGAAAAGAACCGGTAAAACAACAGCTTTACTGCGTAACAGGATGAAGGTTACCAGGAAGGCAACCTGAATCATGATAATCAAAGGAAAGAGAAGGCCGAAAAAGGCCAGGGGCCAGGCAAGGGACGGATTGATCCACTGGCTCAGGAGACCGCCCAGCATCGGTATCAGGGTAATCAGATATACCAGGAGGAGGATCCGTCTCAAAATTCTGCCCATCAGCTACTTTTTACTGTTCCGGAAAAGCAGTTCCTTTTCTTCCCTGGAGAGTCCGTCATATCCGTTTCTCGATATCTTTTCGAGAATCCGGTCTATATCCCGTTGCTCAGCCGCTTTCCTTGCGTTATATTCCATATCCGTTTCCGGTTTGCCCTCAGGTTTCCTGTACTTAACCTTCATTCTGGGCTGGCGACGGTGGAATAGGCTGAAGAGGCTGTCCATCAGTCGGTTGAAACCCTTAGTCATATCCTTGCCCCTTTGCAGTTGCATGGCATACAGAAATCCGAAAAGGGCGCCGCCAAGGTGAGCCAGGTGGCCTCCCGCGTTATTCGACCGGATGCTCAGGATATCAATCAAAACGGTGATCAGTGCAATATGTTTTAATTTCACCGGGCCAAAAAACATCAGCCGGATCGTGTAATTCGGGACATAAAAGGCCGCAGCCATAACCACAGCCAGCACTGCAGCCGACGCCCCGAGTGCCACCGACTGTTCAATAGCACCGGAAAATGCTGGAAAAAGATTGTAGGCCAGAATGTATACGGCACCGCCGGATAACCCGCCCAGAATATAAACCGAATAGAGTTTCTTCTGATTCAGGTACTCTGTAAAAATCTTCCCGAACCAATAGAGCCAGAGCAGATTGAACAGAATATGGAAGAAATCATAA
>MEOR01000042.1:0-188 GCA_001769295.1 Bacteroidetes bacterium GWF2_49_14
CCGGGAAACCTCCCCCCTGGTATTCCAGAGCATCAAGCCCTGGCCGGCCTGGGCCTGCCTGGTGTTCCCACCCGAGCGGTCGAGGTTCCAGTACTCCGATCTCACCGATGCCTTTCCCTATCTGGAGGTATTTTCCGATATGAAGCCCGGCCCCGGCGCTGCCTCCGCGGCTTCGGATATCTGGACCA
>MEOR01000042.1:300-6031 GCA_001769295.1 Bacteroidetes bacterium GWF2_49_14
CATCCAGAAAGCCCGCAATGCACACCTTGAGATCGAGGCCATCGCAAAATCGGAGCAGCTCGCGCGCAAGCTCGTACAGGTGAAGGATCAGTTCGTATCGATCGTGTCACACGACCTGCGCTCGCCCTTCATCAGCATCATATCAGCCCTTGATTTCCTGTTCGAGGACCCCAGCTTCTCCGGAAGCCTCTCGGCCGAGCAGAACGAATTTCTCCAATACATCCACGAAGAGTGCAAGCGCCTTTTGGATTACCTCGACAAGCTCCTGAACTGGACCCGCCTCGATACCGGCAAGCTGCAGGCGCAAATTCAGAACGTCACGCTCGAATCCATCTGGAAGCTGACACCGGCCCAGTTTGAACAGCGCCTGGCCGAGAAGGATATCCGGCTCGATGTAACCATTCCCGAGGGTTTCCGTATAAATGCCGATCCCACCCTCTTCTCGCAGGTCATCAACAACCTCCTTGGCAACGCCATCAAGTTCACCCCGCGCGGCGGCACTATCACCTTCACCGCCTCCGAAAGCAACGGCGTCCGCACCATCATCCTCGCCGACACCGGCGTAGGCATCCCCAAAGACAAGCAGGACAAGCTCTTCCAGGAACACGAAAAACACTTCACCTACGGCACCGAAGGCGAAAAAGGCACCGGCATCGGACTCAGCATCTGTAAGAAAATCGTGGAGGTGCATGGCTATCGGATCCACTGCGAATCGGAGGTGAACCGGGGGACACAAATGGTTATTACGATAAATTAATAATTGGCCTCCCGTTGGTCGGCTAATTGGCTCCCTGCGGTCGCTAATTGGCGCTTCGCGCTAATTGGGCCAGGGCCTAATTAGTGAGCGCAGCGAACCAATTAGCGGAGCGATAGCGGAGCCAATTAGCGAGGCGTCAGCCGAGCCAATTAGCCGAGCGCAGCGAGGCCAATTTATCGTTACTTTTGCCAAATGCAGTACCTAACCGCCGACGCAGGCAACTCCCGCATTAAATACGGTGTCTTCGATGAGGCACGGATGGTTTTTTCGGAGAGCCAGAAGGAGTGGTCGGCGTATGGGATTAAGAAGATCCTGGAGCGGTTTCCGGAGATCGGGGCGGTGCTGGTCTGCTCGGTACGAAGCATGCCCGAATGGTTATCGGGCTTTTTTGCTGCAAAAAATATCCCCTTCCATGAGCTGAGCCATGATATGCCGCTGCCCATCCGGATCGGCTATGAGACGCCGGAGACGCTGGGGCGCGACCGGATAGCCGCCGCAGCCGGGGCGGCCGACCAGTTTCCCGGAAAAAACGTGCTCGCCATCGATGCCGGCACCGCCCTCACCTTCGACCTGGTTACCGCCGACGGGGAATTTCCCGGTGGAAACATCTCGCCCGGCCTCCGTATGCGGTTCGCCGCGCTCCATCAGCAAACACATAACCTTCCCGAAATTCTCCCGGATGAGTGGGTTCCGCTCATCGGAACAAATACCCGTGATGCCATCCTGGCAGGAGTGGTCAATGGAATGGTATACGAGGTTGACAACTCAATCAACTCGCTGAAAAACAAATACAACGATTTGCACGTTATTTTGACGGGCGGCGACGCGGCATTCTTGTCTCCCCGCCTGAAAAATGCCATATTTGTAAACGAAAACTTGGTTTTGAACGGATTGAGCAGTATTTTGCGCAACTTTTCAAAATAACAGGGTTAGGGGCACAAACCATGAACATGACAAAACCGACAACTGGATTTTCACGGCTATTGCTGATCGCCATGATCTGCATGCTGGGCACCGGTATCTCAACCGCCCAAACCCTCACCACCTCGCCCTACTCGCGCTTCGGGATCGGCGACCTGCTGAACCGTTCAACCGGTCAGGGCCAGGCCATGGGCGGCCTCACCTGCGGGCTCCGGTCAAACCATAACCTGAACCTCCTCAACCCCGCCAGCCTCAGCGCCTTGGATGTATCCGAGGTTCGCGGATCAGACTTCCTCTTTGAAGTCTCCACTTTCGAAAGGGTAACCAACCTCCGCACCGAAACGCTCAACCGCACGGTGAACAACATCGGGTTCTCCTACCTTGCGCTCGGCTTCCCGGTTACCAAGTGGTGGAAAGCCGGTGTCGGCGTCCTTCCCTACAGCAACGTCGGCTACTCCATTGCCACAACGGAAACGCACCCCCAGATGGGCGACGTAACCTCAAGCTTCAAGGGAACCGGCGGAGTCAGCCAGTTCTTCCTTTCCAGCGCCATATCACCGGTCAAATATATTTCCCTGGGTGCTACATTCTCCTATTTGTTTGGCCCGATAAACCACAGCCGGAGCCTCACGATACCCAAGGACAGCATGTACTTCAGCACACAGTCGACCGAAACGGCCATCCTCGGCGATATCGGCATGAGCTACGGCGCGCAGGTGATGATCCCGCTGCCGAAAAACTTTTTCATCAACCTCGGCGGCACCTTTCAGGCAACCACCAACCTGAATGCCGAATCCCGCCTGCTGGTGATCTCCGCCGGAACCGGATTCGTCGACACGCTCCTCTACACCGAAGATCCCGGCAACTCAGTAATCCTCCCCATGGGCTGGGCCGCCGGCTTTACCTTCGGACAGAAGAACAAATTCACCGCTGGCTTCGACTACCGCACCCAGGACTGGTCGAAAGCCGAATTCCTCGGCCGCAAGGACTCCCTCGGCAACAGCCGCGATTTTATTTTCGGTTTCGAATACACCCCCGACTATATTTCTTTAACCCGATATATGGATCGTGTCCGCTACCGGGCAGGTTTCCGATACTCCGAATCATACCTCCAGCTCAATGGTACCCAGCTAAACGAGTTTGGCATCAGTTTTGGTGCAGGATTCCCGATACTCGACAGGTACAGGGGGGGAACCCAGTCATCCCTGAATTTAATCCTGGAACTGGGTAAGCGGGGAACCGTTAAAAATGAACTGATTCGTGAAATGTTCGGAAACTTCACCATTCAGCTGACCATGCACGATTACTGGTTCATAAAACGCAAGTTCGATTAACACGAAAACACACTGATCATGAAAGCGCGAATTTTAGCTTTGACTTTGGTTCTGATAGGACTGTCAGCCAGCCTGATGGCGCAGCGCGATATGGGGAGCGACCCAACCGCCTGCGGTAAATATCAGACCCTTTACGGAGAATTCTATAAGCAGAAGAATTACGCCGATGCAATGCCCTGGTGGCTGAAAGCATTGGAGGCCTGTCCGAAATTCTCAAAGAATCTCTATATGGCCGGAGAAACCATGTTCCGTGACAAAATAGAGAAGGAAACCGATCCTAAAAAGCGGTCCGTTCTTATTGACTCCTTACTCTGGGTCTTTGACAAGCGGATCGAATACTATACCGATGCAAAAAATCCGGAAGGATTTGTCCTTGGCCTTAAGGGGATTGCCATACAGCAATATCGCAAGGAAGACTACAAGCTATCGTATGAAATCCTGAAGAAATCGATCGGGCTGATGGGCTCCCGGTCGAGTGCCGGTGTGCTGATCACCTACATGCAGGCTTCCCGCCAGCTGTTCCTCGACGGCGCCATTACCGAAGAGCAGGTGCTCTCCGACTATGAGACCACCATGGAAATCGTGGATGCCATCCTGAAGCTGACTCCCGATAATGAAGGGTTCCTCCAGATCAAACCGGCCATCGAACAGTATTTCACCTCTTCCGGCGCCGCCAACTGCGAATCGCTCACCAAGCTGTATACCAGCAAATTCGAAGCACTGAAAGGCGATGTTCAGTGGCTGAAGAAAGTAACTCTGCAGCTCCGGAAAGCCGGTTGCACCGATTCTAAAATCTTCAGCGAAGCCGCAGAAGCACTCTTCAAGCTCGAGCCGACCGCCGAATCCGCCCACAATATCGCCTACATCTTCTTGCGCCGCGAAGAGTACCCGAAAGCAATGGAGTACCTGGAGCAGGCCATAACCCTGGGACAGCAGTCGGAAGAACTCGCCGACATGTACTATGAGCTGGCTACGATTAACTATTCCCAGCTGAAAAACTACCGGGAGGCAAAAAGTTTGCTCCAGAAAGCCATGGAGTCCCGTCCGAACTGGGGCAGGCCCTATCTGATGCTTGGCCAGGTATACATTGCCGCCCGCGATCAGATATTCACCGACGATTGGGACAAGTCCACCGTATTCTGGGTTGCCGTCGACCAATTCATCAAGGCAAAAACCATCGACCCGGAAGTCATGGATGAAGCCAACAACCTGATAAATAGCTATTCACAATATTTCCCGAATAACGAGCTCGTTTTCTTCCGTACCCTCCGCGATGGTGACACCATCACGGTTGGCGGATGGATCAACGAGACCACCAAGGTTCGGGCAAGGAAATTGTAACAAATGTTACACCTCAAAACAATCAGGGTCATTCCTCTTATCGGAGGAATGACCCTCTTGTTTTCCTGCGGATCCGGAATCGAGAGAGTCTCCCGGATCGAAAACCCCGATACGCTCCCTGCCATCCATGCCACCGGCATCGAGATCATCTATTCCGATTCATCCATCGTGCGGCTTACCATCAAAGCCCCGGAGCTGAAAGACTTCGTCCAGGCCGACACGCTCGAACCCAAATCCGAATTCCCGAAAGGCCTCACCGCCACTTTCTACAACCAGGGGGGAGGAGTTGAGTCCATCCTCTCCGCCGGCTACGCCATCTATCACATCAAAAAGAAAACCTTTGAAGCCACCGGCGACGTGGTCATCAAAAACTTCTCAGAAAACCAGGAGCTCCACACCGAAGTGCTCTGGTGGGACGAGCTCCACGAGAAGATCTGGTCCGATCAGCCCTTCAGCATCACCACCCCCGATGGCACCACCCATGGCAAAAACGGCTTCGAAGCCGACCAGAGCTTCCGGAAGTACAGGCTGCGCGGTACGAGCGGGCAGATGAAGGTGAAGGAGACGGACGACGGAGGACAGACGACGGATGATGGGGGACTTTGAGACTTTGAGACTTTAAGACTGTAAGACCGAGAGACCGAGAGACGGTGGGCGCTAACAGGAGCTACTACCTGTTGGGGGCTGGGACAAAATCCCCGGCCTGAAGGCCGGGGTTACTGATGAGTAACCTTCTCCCTTGGTGCCAAGAGCTAATAAACATTGCAAGTAACTGAAATTTAGAGTTGTAAGAATCTATGCAATGACTTGAAAAACATCTTCGACAGACATCAGTAACCCCGGGGTTCAGCCCGGGGATTCTTCACCCACCCACTAATCTCATTCTGCACCATGTCCGGACAAACCCCTTCTATCGTTAAGATTTTATGCGGAGCGGCACTTGTATTCCTTTCAATTGGTGGATGTACTTACAAACGCGACGCAGGCAATAAGATTTTAACCATCGACCTTCAGGAGCCCCGGAAAGAAGTTGACGCAATCTTGTATAGCAATTTTTGCACAGAGGTTTCTTTTACGGTATTGCAACCTCATAATGACTGGCATTTTCCGAAGAATCGCTTACCCTTTAAGGTTTTGGACAAGTATATACTCTTTCTGAACCGGGGAAGAAGTGAGTATGCAATTGGGATTTTCGATCGTAACGGGGAATTTAAGCTCAAACTTAACCATCGAGGCAAAGGGCCCGGATCCGGACAAATTTGATGAAAACCGTTTGTTATTGTTTGACCAGAAAGGTAACTTCCTTCGATCCGTTTGGGACAAATCCAAAGACCAATCGGACTTTGATAATTACCGGGACGAAAACTGGATGTTCGAA
>MEOR01000043.1:0-32720 GCA_001769295.1 Bacteroidetes bacterium GWF2_49_14
GCCGCCCGGGATTATCTGGAGAAAGCCTTACAATCGAACATCCGGAATTTCGGGGAACACGCCCCCACGGTGGCCGGCAGTCAATCCAATCTAGCGACTGTATTACGGGATTTGGGGGGACAGGAGAACATGCAAGCCGCCCGGGATTATCTGGAGAGAGCCTTACAATCGAACATCCGGAATTTCGGGGAACACACTCCCAGGGTGGCCGGCAGTCAATCCATTCTGGCGACAGTATTACAGGCTTTGGGAGGACAGGAGAACCTGCAAACCGCCAGAGATTATCTGGAGAAAGCCTTACAATCGGACATCCGGAATATCGGGGAACACGCCCCAACGGTGGCCGGCAGGCAATCCAATCTGGCATTGGTATTACAGGATTTGGGGGGACAGGAGAACCTGCAAACCGCCCGGGATTATCTGGCGAAAGCCTTACAATCGGATATCCGGAATTTCGGGGAACACGCCCCAACGGTGGCCGGCAGGCAATCCAATCTGGCGACAGTATTACAGGCTTTGGGGGGACAAGAGAACCTGCAGGCCGCCCAAGATTATCTGGAGAAAGCATTACAATCGGATATCCTGAATTTTGGCGAACACGCCCCAGCAGTGGCCGTCATTCAATCCAATCTGGCATTGGTATTACAGGATTTGGGGGGAGAGGAGAACCTGCAGGCCGCCCGGGATTATCTGGAGAAAGCCTTACAATCGAACATCCGGAATTTCGGGGAACACGCCCCCACGGTGGCCGTCATTCAATCCAATCTAGCGACAGTATTACAGGCTTTGGGAGGACAGGAGAACCTGCAGGCCGCCCAAGATTATCTGGAGAAAGCCTTACAATCGGATGTCCGGAATTACGGGGAACACGCCCCAACGGTGGCCGTCATTCAATCCAATCTAGCGACAGTATTACAGGATTTGGGGGGACAGGCGAACCTGCAGGCCGCCCGGGATTATCTGGAGAGAGTCTTACAATCGAACATCCGGAATTTAGGGAAACACGCCCCCATGGTGGCCGACAATCGATCCAATCTGGCACTGGTATTAATGGATTTGGGGGGACAGCAGAACCTGCGAGCCGCTAGGGATTATCTGGAGAAAGCCTTACAATCGAACATCCGGAATTTCGGACAACGATATACCTCTGTTGTTATTATTTTATGGAATTTATTCTCTGTTTGTTGCGAAATGGAAAAGTTAGAAGTTGCCACGAAGTATTTACAAAGGCTTACAAGATTTCTGAACAGATACTACCAAAAAAGCATCCACTTAAGAGTATAATTCGAGAAGTTACTAAAGAAATATTAAAAGAAAAGTAACTCATATTTATATTCACATTCCAGTTATGAATTAGCTATAAGCCACCCATGTTTAGAACTTCGTTACATTCACAACGTCCTAACCATGAAACAATGTGAATGATCAGGTAGAAAATCATCATGGTCTCCTGCGAGCATCGAAAGCAATTCTCCTGTTGGCTTAAAACCTTATGTCCGGCATTTTAACCCCGTAGTATAACCAGTCAGCGTATGCAGCCAGTTCGTTTTCGTCCAGATAATTTTAAATAGAGGTGTTGGAAAGCCAGAAGTGGATGAAACCTGCAATTTTTTATGCTATTCGGGATTTCGAGTCGTTTATGTAAATATGCGGGGAGTATCCGGTTTAGCAATCTGCCGGAATGGCTGGAATAAATCTGCATCCCGCAAATGTCCAACCAATCTTTCATCTGTTTTGGGGCATACCTGTTGAAGTCGCTGATGAATTGCTGAAAGGCGAAGTTCCACGGATAAACCTTGAAGTATTCCATTCCAAACTGCGGTTCGCAAGAAAAGATTATGGATACCGGGAATCGCTTACCGGTTCTTTCAGCATACTTCGCAGCAATACCCAATCTGTCACTGCAATAGTTGTATAGATCACGGGGTAATAGCATAGATGCACTGGGTCGATAGGAATGAAGAAATAGAAAGTCGCTGTACGCTATAATCGTTTCATATTGTGGTTCTTTACTCCATCCCTGATAGACACCTAACGGTATTCCAGAAGATTGAGCCAATTGATAGGCTTCGATGAGGGTTTCCCTAAAGTATTGCGGGGTTGATCCACCCGGTGTATAATCCTCAATCTCGCTGACAAAGATAGACAAGTGCCGATATATTGTCTCCTTGAGTATCTGACCAAAAGTATCCGAAGGAATGGAGAAAAACAAAAGTATTGTCTTGTCGGTCACCCCCCGGTAAGCCGGTAAAGCCTGCTTGATTTGATGCACCTATATTTGGACTTACCCAATAAGTGAATCCGCTTTCTTTCATTTTACCACCGGCTGAAGTACCTAAAAAATCAGATAAAATAATCCACTCAGAATGTGTCGGTAAATGCCATCCAGAGGGACAGGATGAATTGCCAGCTGTCCAATTGTAAAGAACTCCATAAGTGGTGTAATTTTGATTGTATGTCTTTGCTTCATGGACATCGCTGCCGCTATAACCATATACATAATAACGAGGGGAACTTTTTGATGCACTAGAGGGCATATTAACCGACGGTAGATATGCTAGGTTCTCAGCCATCCAGTTCAGGTTACCTATTCTAACTATTGGATTGCTTCTCCCAGTTGGATCCATACATTCGACAAATTCCACCTCGTAATTCTTTGATTCAGTGGGTGAATCGGTTACAACCGTTGTATAAATGCCACTAAAGCATTTGTAAAGGATAATTTCGCCTGATGAATAACCAAGGGAGTAGCCGGTTTGGGGAGTTTTAAACCCAGTTTTATGAAGATGGTAGGATCCTACTCCACGATATTGAATAGTGTTTACCGACCCAGTAGCATCTTCGCAAATGACTTTATTGCTGACTGTTCCCTGCTCGGTTGTAAGAGAGACCATATACATACCCGAAGTACTTATAGAAATGTTAAACTCATGGTTCCCGGATTGAACCCAGACCTTTGTTTCTGATACCACTTGACCAACCATATTCTGAATTTTCAAAAAGACAATTTGAGGCTTCATTACAGATATGGAAAGCATGGCTTTGCCTGAAAATGGATTTGGGTATACAATTCCACGATTGGCTAACTCTGAAACCACTGGGATTCCGGTATTGGTTGTCAGAAGCAAGGTTTCATTGCCGGGTAGCGTAACACTCTGGTTTGTAGTAAGATTTGTGGCCTTTACGCTATCGATCTGCGTGGCTGCTCCGGTTGCTGTAAAGGTGACGCTAATGTTTTGACCAAATAATGTTATTGACCCTAGCATCAGGATGCTGATGAGGGTTGTGCAGATCGAAATTTTCTTCTTCATGGCGAAACTCGTTTCGGTTTTAATTCTTTGTCATCCAACCTGTCAAGGGGAACTACCAAAACGATTAACCATCTGAAGATTTTTAAAGGTAGGGGGTAATATGTACATCGTTGGTAACGATAACACTAAACGAAAACTTACTCGGTTTTTTGCTCTCGGCATTAAGTGTAGGACTAAGCTGTTTTCGGGTGGCTTTCATAAGGGGAATTGTATGGGGAGAATTTTAGTCGAGTAGGCCGGGGGAGTTTCACCCCCAGCCTCTCGCAGAACCGTACGTGACAGTCTCCCGTCATACGGCTCTTCCAGATAAACTCAAATGGTAAAGCCATATTTCCAATGTACAAATGTGTTAGGGTACCATTTCATCATACGTTTCAGCCAGCCATAGGATTTGGAAAACGTTCTAATCTTGTATTTCCCTCTCGCCCATCTGGCAATGCGGCGGTTAAGTAACCAAAAAACCCGCCCCATTTCAGATATGCGAAATTTCCCATAGTAGTTAAGCCAGCCTTGAATCATCGGTGCCAGAGCATTGGCCAGATCGTGAATGTCGATTGACACCCAACTCTGAAAAGCCAAATCCCGCAGTTTACCTACGATTTTCTTCTCGCTCTTTCTACTAATAGCTAGACGGAATCCCCAAAATTTCTCCCCGTCCGATTTTTCACAAATCCTTGGTTTGAAGGTGAAGCCCAGAAAATCAAATGACCCCGGTACGTCCTTTCCCTCTTTGAAAAACCTTGCAGTTCAATAACAATAGACAGTCTTTGTCTTATCGGGGTGTATTTCCAGTGAATACTCCGCCAATCTTGTCTTCAGTTTATCCAGTATGAAGTTCGATTGCTCAATACTTCGCGTGTGGATTACGATGTCATCTGCATATCGCTCAAAAAGAATGAGCGGCTGCGTATCTGCCAGCCATTGGTCGAATGCATCGTGCAGATAGAGGTTAGCTAGCAATGGGCTGATGACTCCACCCTGTGGCGTGCCTTTGCTCCTTGCCTGCAACTCCCCATCCTGCTTGTATACCGGTGCTTTCAACCATCGTTCGCTGTAGAGCAAAATTAGCTTCTGACTCGTGTACTTCTGCAAGATCCTCATCATTTGTCCATGGTCAATGTTGTCAAAGAAACCTTTGATGTCAAGGTCTACCACGTACCATCTCTCCCAACAGTTTTTAGCACATTGCTCTAAGGCATCGTGAGCACTTCTGCCCGGTCGATACCCAAATGAACTGGGATGGGACAGAGGTTCTATGATTTTCTCCAGTTCCACTCGTATCACTTGCTGTGCTACCCTGTCGAGGATGGTGGGTATCCCCAACATCCGGACTTTGCCTTCTCCTTTGGGGATGGGCACTTCCTTGACCGGTGGCAGGAAGTAACTCCCACTCGCCAGTCTGTTCCACAAAGGATACAGGTATTTACGTGGGTTGGCGTCAATTTCCTGAAGGCAGACCTGGTCAATGCCCATGCCTTTGCCTCCATTCTGATATGCTTCCACGCTGACCATACCTGTTCTTTACTTACCGCTTGCGTCTTTGGCTTTAACTCCTCAATCATCCTTACGCTTAAGTTGTTGTACTTGTTAAATCCCATCTGGTGAAGCCCTTCGCTCCATCCCCATTACAGGAACTTCATCACTACTACGGCTCCATCCGCCACCACCCATTGCCTCTCTACTTTTGACCTCACGGTTCTCCGCTTGCGTCGTTTCGATTCCCATCGTCGGGTGGCTTCCACAGTTCCATAATCAAGCCCATATACAAGTCCTGCTGCCTTTATGCCGAGTGTCAGCGCAGGCAATTTCTCTCTCAGGTAACCCCTGCACTCCTCCCGGGGTGAACAACGGCGCCCCGGTTTTTGACACTGTCTAAGTAATTTCGACACCTCATCGGACAGTTCACTTTCGTTCAGCTCTTGTATAAACACCTGAGATGCTTCTTTCAGCATCCCTTTTCCCAGTCCGTTCAACACCTCTATCGTTGGATAAAAGCACCGCCGGGTGGTTTGACAGATTCCCCTGTTGGCCCCTGTCGGTGGTTCATCTCTGTTTTCCTCCCTCTAAAGTTCTCTGTCGGGTAGCTCAGCCAGTCTGTTCGCTCGACCTCCGCAGACATACCTTTCACTCGATACGATTTATAGTGCTTTACTGAGTTCCACCATCTCGATTATAGTTCACTGATTCAGTTGTCTAGCGCAATGTGCCGTTGCGCCCTGTATCAGCCTCTGTGCACACGTTATCCTTAAGGCAGCGGACTGAGAACCCTAATCTGCGGTCAATAGGGTACCTCCAAATCCCGTCGTTGTCTGAGCTCACACCCCGAACCCAAGCGCCAGTCAACCCAGTTTCTGAGGACGCCCATAGGTTGGCATAATTGCCAATATCGATGAAGCCATCACCGAAGGTACGGGTCCCACCCGGGAGCGCCGTAAAACCGGCCGTGTTTTTTGCCCCTGCATTTGGACTGGCCCATTGAGTTGTTCCAATATCTTTTAATTTACCGCCAACCGCTCCCGAAAACCTCAATCCTTCAGTATTGGCATCGCTTTCGCTCATATCTAATACCTGTTCCAATGTCTTCCATTCTTCATCGGATGGTAGATACCAGCCCGAAGGACAAGCATATTTTGCAGCTACCCAATTGTACAAAACTCCATATGATGCAAAGTTTGCCGTTGCCTTGGCGGAGATGATGCTTCTTCCCTCATATCCATACACATAGTAATAGGAGGTAATATCGGATCCCTCCGAAGAGGGAACAACAGAACGTAAATATGCCAGATTCTCTGCCATCCACGTTTGCTCGCCAATCTTAACGATGGAATAGTTCTTTCCATCCGGATCCGTACAGGCAGCAAACTCAACCTCGTAATTCTTTGATTCAACCGGTGAATCGGTAACAACCGTTGTATAAATGCCCCTATAGCACTTAAATAGAATTATTTCGCCTGATGCATAGCCAAGTGTGTAACCGGTTTGGGAGGTTTTCAGCCCTGGCTGGAAAGAATTGTTTTGGTCGTTTTGATGGCTGTGTTTGCTGGAGCCTGTGCCAAGGTACTGAATTTTATTTACCGACTCACTCGCATCCGTGCAAATAACTTTATAACAGATAGTTCCCTGTTTGGTTATAGCGGTTACAGAGTAAATGCCAGCTGTTATTATGGACAGTGCAAATTCATTTTTTCCAGCTTGAACCATTTCCCTGGTTTAGATCACTTCCTGCCCAACCTGATTTATAACCTTTAAATAAACAGATTGTGCATTTTGAACTGATATAGAAACTGTTGTATTGCCCGAGAAGGGGTTCGGGAACACAATACCACTACTGGTTAATTTAGTATCATCCGGAATCCCCGAATGATCAGCCAGTATTAGTGTTTCATTGCCGGGCAGCGTAACGCTCTGGTTGGTGGCAAGGTTTGTCGCTTTTACACTATCGATCAGGCTGGCAGCGCCGGTTCCGGTAAAGGTGACGCTGATGCTTTGGCTGTTGGAAATAATGCTGCTAAGCATCATCACCATAAATAAAGTGGGCCGGTACATAGAATGGCACGATTTAAGGTTTGTCATGCGTTTGACTTTCAAAAAGATACAAACCTTTATTCTATTGACCAAATAAAAATACTTCCGGGCTAACTGAAAATCACTGGTATTTCTCCATAAACTCCCGGCAGTTCAATACCTCAATTTCCGAAAAATGAAAATCCCCCATATTTGGGGTTTCCTGCTATCTTTTTAAAAGTTTCTTCTTAACAAGATAATTGTTCCCCACAGATAGGTTAAGAATGTACATTCCTGCCGGAAGGCCGGAAATGTCAATGGCAAACAGTTGAAATGGCTGCAAAAACTGAAAACCGGAGCTTGAATAACTGGATTGAAACCCTCATGATGCGGGAATTAAGATTTGATCCTTTCCGAAAAAGTCGCTCCGAAAAAGATGTTCTATTTGTTGAAGATACCCAATTGCCTCATCGTGCTGCATCCAGATAACCTTCAATCGGCTTTAATGTCCCGTTCTGGTGGTCTACTGCTTGCAGCTTGCGGGCGTCCTTAACTTAGTTGTGTTCTTTTTGCATCGAGTGGAAACATCTCTAAGGGGTCAATGATGTGGTTCCTTTAAAAACCGGTTGTAAACCAATATTGCCATTTAATCCTAGTCTTCATCAAATCCAACTAAATCATCCAAGAATGATTTGTGTTCACCGGTGTCGATAAGTTTGGAATCCGTGAGTTCCGGCGGCAAATCGGATAAAAAGTATCGCACTTCATCAGGAAATCCGCTGATTCCGGAACCTCCCATCAAAACGGTTGCATTTGATCTTTCTGCTCTTGTGTTTTAACTTTTATCCAGGGTTTAAACTGATATCACACCCGGGGAGCCGCCTATCGGTTCGGAAATGTATTTGAAGACCTTTTTACATCCTTTCCATATACCAATTCAATTCTTTTTCCATTTTCTGGTAGCGGAAAATGGCGCTGATGATTTTTTGAAGACGAAAAAAGGCAGTTTCGCTTTTCACAACATAATCATTGGCCTTGTGATGCATACAGTCGACTGCAACCTCGATTTTATCCTGCGACGACAATATGATCACCGTGATATCAGAATTAAAAACCTTTATCCTATCCAGGGTTTCTATCCCGTTCATTGCGTGCTTATCAATTCCGTCGAGACGATAATCCAGAATGATCACATCCGGGTCGTGCGATAAATTTGCGATGCATAATTCGCCAGTCTTAAAGGTTTCAATAACCGAATCAGTATGATGAATGAACTCAATTTCAAGTGATTTAAGGAAAACTGCATCGTCATCGACTAGAAATATCTTTGTTTTTTTAGTATTCATCTGGTTGTACCTTTAATCCGTTTAAACTCGTTTTCTAATTCCATGCACGCTTGATTACAGACTTTCTCAAGTTTCAAAACCAAGTCAGGAATATCATCCACCTGCCTTCGGGTACTGGCAAATTCCTGTACTTTTTTCGCAATGTTTTCAAATTCAGTGTCAATCCCCATTATCGAAAAGGAGGGGATCAATTTATGAACAGCCGAGTATAATAAGTCCCAGTCTTTGTCGTGCAAGCCTTGCTTCATGGCAAGAATCAACGGCGGGGTCTGTTCCAGGTAAGCTGTTATCATTTCCATCATCAGTTGTGGATTTGCTTTAGTGCGATGGATCAAAAATTCAAGGTCAACGCATTTATTTATTGCGTTTTCGCTGACGCAGAATTCTTCCGGCCTCCGATAATCGATTGGCGAAGAAGTTTTTACTAATCCTACTATTTTGCTGAATAAAAGCCTTTCATCGACCGGTTTGGCTAAATAATCATTCATGCCGACAGCCTTGCATTTTTTCAGATCAGCAGTGGTTACATCGGCTGTAAGGGCGATAATCGGGATGGTTATCCCCATACTATTCCTGATGTACTCTGTGGCTTCAAATCCGTTCATTTCCGGCATCTGCAGATCCATAAGAATAACATCGTATGATTTCTTCTGTAGCATGTCGACTGCCAATTTCCCATTGGAGGCAATATCTCCTTCAAATCCAAAATCATCAAGTAAAGTCTTCATCAATAATTGGTTGAGTGCAATATCCTCCACCACCAGAACTTTGATGTTTTTAATTTCAGTATCCAATGCCAACAGCTCCTGTTCGAGTTCTACCTCGCCGGATGTTTTCATAAAATGTAAAACAAAACTGAAGGTTGAACCCACCTGGGGAGTGCTTTTAACTCCAATGGTGCCGCCTTGTGCACCAACAAGCTGCTTGACAATTGCGAGGCCCAGGCCTGTTCCACCGTACAACCTGGAAGTTCCGCTGGATGCTTGCTGGAAATTTTCGAAAATTTTGCTGATTTTATCCGGAGCTATTCCGATCCCGGTATCGGAAACTGAGAATTCAATTATAACCTCTTGATCGTTATCTCCTAACATGTTGACAATGATTGTTATAGTACCTGAAGAAGTGAATTTTACAGCATTGCTTACCAGATTCAGGATGATCTGATGCAACCGCATTGGATCCCCGAGAAGTACCTCTGGAATTCTGTCATCGTAAATTTTGATCAGCGTAAGATTTTTTTCCTGGATTTTAGGCTCAAACAGGTGCAGCATCGCCGATAGGGAAAGGCCCAGTTTGAAGGGGGTTTGCTGAAAAGTCATTTTGCCAGAGTCGACCTTGGCCAGGTCGAGTATGTCATTGATTAAAACAATCAAAGCATCCCCACTCATTTTAATCGCGGTCAGATATTCCTTTTGTCTTGCAGCCAGATCGGTTTTTAGCAGAACTTTAGTGAATCCAATAATGGCATTCATAGGTGTCCGGATCTCATGGCTCATGTTCGACAGGAACTGTTGTTTTGCCTTAACGGCGTTTTCAGCGGTTATTGTTGCTCTCTCAGCATTGACTGTGGCCTTTTCAGCATTTTCTTTTGCTTCTTCCGCGATCCCAGTTGCCAGTTCGGCAAACACTATCGCTTCATTCAGTTCGGATGCATTCCGTTTCTGTTCAGTTATATCTCTGGCAACCACAACCACACCAAGCACTTTCCCGTTACCGTCTTTATAAACAGAGCCGTTAAACAGTACATCTGTTAGCTTCTGATCTCTGATTGTTAATGGATAATCTGCCACAAAGCCTTTCTTAAAGACTTCTTTATAAACTTCACGGGCCTTATCCGGTTGGGTAAAATAATCAAAAAAGTCTGTGCCAATCAGGTCTTCACGGCTAACTCCGGTGATATTTGCCGAAGCATTGTTCAGATCTGTAATTTTGCCATTCAAATTAATTGTAAATAACGGATCAAGACTTGCCTCAAGAAGGCTTCTGGCATATTGGGAAGATTTTTCTGCAGCATATCTTAATGTCTCGAGTTTTTTATTAGCAACTTCCCTTTTTTCTTTTTCCTTATTTTGATAGGCAAGTTCGATGTCGGCAATTGCCAACTCTGCCGCCCTTTTTTCTTTTTCCTTATTTTGATAGGCAAGTTCGATGTCGGCAATTGCCAACTCTGCCGCCCTTTTTTCTTTTTCCTTATTTTGATAGACAAGTTCAATGTCAGCAATAACCAACTCAGCTGCCCTGTTAGCTTTCTCATCAGTTTGAAATAGCAATTCCTTGTTTGCTATGACTAATTCTGCAGCGCGTTTTTCCTTAATTTGATTTTGCCGGGTAAGTTCTTTATTAGCAATGACCAATTCCGCGGCCCGTTTCTCTTTTTCTTTGTTTTGAAATGCGAGTTCTTTATTGGCAATGACAAATTCTGCGGCCCGTTTTCCTTTTTCCTCGTTTTGAAAGGCGAGCTCTTTATTCGCGATGAATAACTCTGCAGCCCGCTTTTCTTTCTCCTCGTTTTGAAAGGCGAGTTCTTTGTTAGCTATAACTAACTCATCCGCCCGTTTTTCTTTCTCTCTGTTTTGAAAAACAAGTTCTTTGTTTGCAGTGATTAATTCTGCAGCTCGCTTCTCTTTTTCCTCGTTTTGAAAGGCGAGTTCTTTATTGGCGATACGGAGTTCACTGGCCCATCTTTGTTCCGAAATATCCCGGGCTACAACAACAGCACCAACCACGACCCCGGTTGCACTTCTATACACTGATCCGTTGAATAATACATCAGTCAGTTGTCCATGCTTGTGTCGAAAGGTCAGAGGGATATCCTTAATGGATCCCTTTTCAAATACGGCCAGGTACACTTCACGCGCTTTCTCAGGTTCTGTAAAGTAATCATAGAAATTGGTCCCGATAAGGACTTCACGGTCAAAGCCGGTGATTTGGGTCTTAGCCTGGTTCATATCGGCAATTTTACCGCCGGGACTGATCACAATGAGTGGATCCAGACTCGCTTCTATCAGGCTGCTTGCATACAGGGATTCATGTGTTTTTGTTCTTTCCATTGTAATTGTTTACTCCTGATACCTCCTGTGCCCCGATTTCTTCGATTGGATTTCTCCTTTTATTCTTCATTTGTCTTAAGCGGCTGGGGGTAAGTCCTGTTACCTTTTTGAATTGATTGGATAATTGCGCAACACTGCTAAAGTGCATCATCCAGGCAATTTCAGTCAGATTGAGTTCATTGTACATAATCAACTCCTTAACCCGTTCAATTTTGAGAGAAATAACGAACTTCTCAATCGTAATTCCTTGAACCTCTGAAAACAAATTCGATATGTAAGTGTAGTCATGGTCCAATTTCTCGCTTAAATATTCGGAAAAATTGATTATTGACAATTCTTCCCTATAATGAACCATTTCTATCACAGTATTTCTTATTTTTTCAATCAGCATGGCTTTCTTGTTGTCCAACAGTTCAAATCCGGATTCCAGAAGTGCGGCTCTCAGCTGTTCACGCTGCACATTATCAATGTTTTCCATAATGTCGAAAATACCCATGTCTACAACAATGAAATGAAATCCAAGTTTTTTAAGCTCTTCCTTCACCAGCATTTTGCAGCGGTTGCTTACCATGAATTTGATGTAGATCATCAAAAAATCATTTTAGAAATTGTGAATACTTCTGTAATATTCAGATTGCAAAGTACACCGTCTTGGCAGCTATAAGTTTACATAATTTAGGAAAAAAGTTACATTATTCACACATTATCAATGGCATTATCCTAAAGTTTGGATAATGCCATTGAACGGCTGATGCGCTATATATAATATTGTGTGTCCCCTACTCCGCCCGATTGCCGAAATCAGTTCAGATCGAATACTGTGGTCAGGGATTTCAACCGTTCGGCGTCAGCAGTTTTACCACCATTCAGGACTTTATCCAGCTTCTCCATTTCAGCTTTCATCCTTGCCGTATTCATCCGGGCATAATGCTGGGTCATGGGAATGGTGCTGTGCCCCAAGATTGGGGATAGAACCTCAATCGGCATATTGTTAGCCAAAGCGATCGTTGTCGCAAAGGTGTGTCGGGCAAGGTGCGAACTGATCTCCTTCGTTATTCCGCACAGGTCGCCCACCTCTTTCAGGTAAGCATTCATCTTCTGATTCGACAATACGGGGAATACCCGATTCATTTTTCGGCAAGGATTCTTCCGGTACTTCTCAACCAGTTGAACAGCTGTTGCCAACAGCGGTATCGAAAGCTGGCGATGGGTCTTTTTTCGTTTCTTGGTGATCATCCATGATCCATCGTTTGCCCTAACCAGGTGAGCCGGGGTGAGTTCTTTCACATCAGAGTAGGCCAATCCTGTAAAACTACAAAATAGGAATGCGTCTGCCACCTGTTGGAGGCGGTCTACCTCAAAGCTGTGATCCTTGATCGCATTGAGTTCTTCCATCGTCAGGAAGCCCCGATCTACCGGTTTTAGCTTACCCCTGTACTTGCCAAAGGGGTTCCGGTTGATCCATTCATTGTTTTCAGCATACCGGATGAAACCTTTTAAAGTTCCCATGCACTTGACCGCAGTATTCTGTTGCTGGTTCTTTTCTGTCCTAAGGTAGTGGTCAAATCCGTCAATAACCTCAAAGGTGAGGCTACTCATGGCTATATCCTTTCCCTGATGTTCCCGTTTCAAATAATCCTTCAGGTGGCTGAAACACATCCGATACTTCTGAATGGTGGCCTGCGTGATTTCCTTACCCACCAGTTCAGCCTTCTTGGTAATAAAAGTATCGAACTCTTTTAGCAGAAACCGCTTATCCGGGTCAGCGCCGTTATACCGGGCTTTGATTGCTGCGGCAGTAACATCCCGGCAAATGTGTTCCAGCTCTTTCTGAACCTCATAGACCCGATTCTCGCATTGCTGAAGATATTCATTCAGGAGCGTTGCCTGCGTACCCCGTGCCTTGGTGCGTCCCGTCTTCTGATTCCAGTTGTCTGCAAGGGTATATCGTTGAATGCAGACCTCTGCCCGATCACCCTTGACGGTAACCCGCATGTAGATGGGTACTTCACCCTTAGCGTTTTCTTTCTGACGCTTGAGGTAGAAAATGGTTTTGAAAGTGGTTCTTTTCATTGCGTAACTGTTTTAAAATTAATGCCTTCATCAACTTTACAAAGTTCGCAAACGAGTTCTTCATTCTAAAACGCAAGTTGCAGCATATTAGCGCTTTAAGCGGTAATTCGAGACCTGTTGATAACTTCCCGTTTAGGTCTCGATTTGGCCACTCCTACCGTGCCTTTCCGTGCATATCGGTGCGCATCCAGAAAAGATAAAAGCCTGAATCCGTTGTAGTATTCAGGCTTTAGCGCAAACGTGCTGTCAGGGTTGCGGAGAAAGAGGGATTCGAACCCCCGGTTCCCGTAAGAGAACAACGGTTTTCGAGACCGCCCCGATCGACCACTCCGGCATTTCTCCAAGTCGGCGCAAAAATAAGAAAATTTGCAGATTTCCGGTTCGGATAAACGGATATTCCCCCGAATCCTGCAACTTTGGCACATGAACGGATCCAATCGAAATATCAGCCCTCATCTTACCCAAACCCCTACCCATCTTAAATTTCTTAAAATCTCTCTTCTCTTTCTTTTTTCTTTCGCCTTTTATCTTTCGCCTTGCGCCGCCCAAACCAAGATCGGCCTTTTAAAGTACTCCGGCGGCGGCGACTGGTACGCCAACCCCACCTCCCTACCCAATCTCATTAAATTCTGCAACGAAACGCTTCATACCGATATTTCGCCGGAACCGACCGTGGTGGAGCCTGGAAGCCGCGACCTGTTCAGCCTACCTTTTGTTCATATGACCGGTCATGGAAATGTGGTTTTCTCGGAGCAGGAAGCTGAAAACCTGAGGAAATACCTGCTTGCTGGCGGATTCCTGCATATCGACGACAATTATGGAATAGATCCCTTTATCCGACGCGAAATGAAGAAGGTTTTTCCCGAAATTGAGTTTACAGAGCTTCCCTCTTCTTTCGCCTTTTATCTTTCGCCTTTCGCCTTTCCCACAGGTCTTCCCAAAATCCATGAGCATGATAACAAGCCTCCCCAGGGCTTTGGCCTATTCTGGGAAGGCAGACTGATCTGTTTCTATACCTATGAAAGTGATCTAGGTGATGGATGGGAAGATCCACAGGTGCACGGGGACTCGCCGGAAACGCGGCTGAAGGCACTGAGGATGGGGGGGAATATGCTGACGTACGTATTTACGGGAAAGTGAAAACCGGTTGCCAGTTGCCGGTTGCCGGTTGTGGAGACGCATAATAATGCGTCTCTACCTGATTCTGATACTTTGTAATTCGGAATTCTCAATTCGAATCTCTCAACTCCTCCCCCTCTTTCTTCTTTTCTCTTTCTTCTTTAATCTTCAGCAGTCGTCCTGCTTTTCGCAGCGCCTCACTAATAATCCATTCCAATTGTCCGTTTGTGCTGCGGAATTCATCGGCCGCCCACTTCTCGAGGGCTTCGAATTTTTCCGGGTTCAACCGCAGCACAAAGGACTTCTTGGTACTCATGATAAGCTAGTTATGTAGGGTTCCGGCATTGACGATCGGCTGTGCGGATACATCGGAGCACAATACCACCATCAGGTTGGATACCATGGCCGCTTTCCGCTCCTCATCCAGTGTGATGATCTGCTTTTCTGAAAGCTGCTCCAGTGCCATCTGGACCATTCCAACGGCACCCTCAACAATTTTCGAACGGGCAGCCACCACAGCCTGGGCCTGCTGGCGGCGCAGCATGGCTCCGGCAATCTCTGAAGCATAAGCAATGTAATTAATACGGGCTTCGATCACATGGATACCGGCAATTGTCAGCCGTTCCTTGAGCTCGCTGGCCAACTGCTCATTCACTTCCTCAACACCAGAGCGAAGCGTGAGTTCAGCCCCCTCAACCTCAAAATTGTCATACGGATACATTCCGGCAAGCTTCCGGAGTGCGGCGTCGCTCTGAACCGTAACGAAATGTTCGAATTCGTTGACCTCAAAGGCAGCCCGGTAAGTATTCTCAACCTTCCAGACCAGCACCAGGCCGATCATGATCGGATTACCCACCTTATCATTTACTTTGATAGGCTGGCTATCGAAGTTCCTGGCTCTCAGGGAAATCTTCTTTCGGATATTCAGCGGGTTAAACCAGAAAAAACCGTTGTCTTTTATGGTTCCGACATAACTCCCGAACAACACCAGCACAAGAGACTCATTCGGGTTAACAACCGCTAAACCCGCCATAAAGAACAGGCAGATAACCAACACGGGGACAAACACATAAAAATAATCCTGGGCATAAATAAGGCCCAAAACGGATGCTGCCCCCAGGATAAACCAAATGGCAAACATCAGGTAGCCATTCTTTGCTTTAAATTCAAGTTCTTGTTTCATTCGTTAAAAATTTTAGTGCATCATTTCTAATTGGCTTGAACTCATGGAACCCTCAAGTATTTTCATTTCATTTGGTTTAGATGAGTTCGTGAGGGATTCATTTTAATATCATTTTGATATCACAAATGTAGAACGGGTTTTTGATCTGACCAAATATTTTTATAAAAAAAAATGCCCCCGGTCTCCCGAAGGCATCTTCTTGCTTGAAGAAGAGGTAGTTAGTTACTAAAAATGTCGATCTCTTTCAGGTAAACCGACGTTACGGCCGAATACGATGCAGCAAATCCGATGATCTTTTTAACCGCGCCTTCAGGAGCATTGAACATAGGCTCGGAGTCCATCTCCTCCATCAGGTTTATTTCCTCAAACAATTTGCTGTCTTCATCTTTTGCAGATTCTGTATTGACCAGAAAGAATAGGGTAGATAAGTTCATCATAGGCGAATTAATCATTTTATAAGGAAAACGGCGGCGATTATCAGTTATTATATCGCGATAAAAAAATATTTGCAGGGACGCATACATGCGTCCACCATAAGATGGACGCATGTATGCGTCCCTGCAGATTTCGATATCACGACATTGTCAGCGACAACTGCTTATCCTTCACCATCTTCCTCATATTGATCAACGCATACCGCATGCGTCCGAGGGCCGTATTGATGCTCACACCCGTCTGGTCGGCAATTTCCTTGAAACTCAGGCCACAATAGTGCCTCAGGTAAACCACCTGCTTCTGGTCATCGGGCAAAAGGTCGACGAGCATCCTCACATCCGACATCACCTGGTCATGAACCATGGCTTCCTCCACGTTGTGCTCCGAAAGTTTCCGGTTGTTGAACAGGTCCATATCCCCGGATTCGTTCGGCACGGTATTCAGGAGTTTCTGTTTCCGGTAATGGTCGATGATAAGATTGTGGGCAATGCGAAGCACCCAGGAAAGGAACTTGCCCTTATCGTAATATTTACCCTTATTCAAAGATTTGATAACCTTAATAAAAGTATCCTGGAAAACATCTTCGGCAAGTTGGGGATTTCTGACAATGAGCAGGATATACGTATAAACCCTGTTCTTATGTCTGCTGATTAAAACCTCGATGCAAGCCTTGTCGCCTGCGATGTACTGCTCTACGAGGGCATAGTCATCCTGATTATGTAAGTTCAAAACTACCTCCTTTTTAAGAATTAACACAGAAGTAGAATTGCCCCGATATCAGTCCTCCTATTAGTTTTAGTTAAAATGTCTCTTATCTTCAGAACGCAAGTATACGAAAAATATTTTACAAACCTGATAATTTTTCGCCCTGCCAAAAATGATCTAACTTTACAGCCCGAAATTTATCAAAAACCATGCCCGATTACAGGAGTGATCCGGAAGAGTACATTTTTATTAAAGGAGCCCGGGTTCACAACCTGAAAAACATCGACCTTGCCATTCCCCGCGACAAGCTGATCGTTATTACCGGACTGTCGGGCTCCGGAAAATCATCCCTCGCTTTTGATACGCTATATGCTGAAGGTCAGAGACGTTACGTTGAAAGTCTGTCCTCCTATGCCCGGCAGTTTCTGGGCCGGCTGGACAAGCCAGATGTAGATTCCATTTCCGGAATTCCGCCTGCAATAGCGATTGAGCAACGGGTTAATACCCGCAACCCCAGGTCGACCGTTGGAACCTCCACCGAAATTTACGACTATATCAAGCTTTTATATGCGCGAATCGGGGAAACGTATTCGCCCGTCAGCGGCAGCCGGGTCCAGAAGCATCAGGTTCAGGATGTGGTTGAGCATATCCTCAGTTTGCCGGCTGGTACGCAGGTGATGATCCTGGCACAGCTTCAAAAGCCAGTCGACCGGTCAATGAGGATGCAGCTGGAGGTTTTGGTTCAGCAGGGCTTTTCGCGTGTTGAGGAAAACGGCCAGATCCGGAAGATCTCCGAAATTCTGAATCCATCCTACCCTTTCTGCGAAACCTGCCAGTTCGATATCCTGATTGACCGGATTTTTGTAGGTGAAGAGGAGGACCTTCAGGCCCGACTCGCTGATTCTGTGGAAACTGCCTTTTTTGAAGGGAAAGGAGATTGCTCGGTCAAGGTTTTTTCCAACGGAGATGTTTCCGAGCTCGGTTTTTCCGATCGTTTTGAGCTGGATGGCATCCGGTTTGAGCAGCCCTCGGTCCATCTGTTCAGTTTTAACAATCCTGTGGGTGCCTGTCCTGTTTGCGAGGGGTTCGGAAGCACCATCGGAATTGATGAAGACCTGGTTGTACCAAACAAGAACCTGTCAGTTTTTGAAGATGCAATCGTCTGCTGGAAAGGCGAAAAGATGTCGAAGTGGAAGGAGAAACTGATTCAGACGGCCGATAGGTTCAATTTTCCGATCCACCGGCCCTTTTTCCAGCTCAGCGATGAAGAGAAGCAACTGTTATGGACCGGGAACAGCCATTTCAAAGGACTCAACGAATTCTTTGCCTATCTTGAAGAGAAAGCATATAAGATCCAATACCGAGTGATGCTGGCCCGCTACCGTGGCAAAACTGTTTGCCCGGAATGTCTGGGATCGCGTCTTCGCAAGGAGGCCACGTGGATAAAAGTTCAGGGCAAGGCCATAACGGAATTGACAAAAATGCCGGTTTCCCGGCTGCGGGAATTCTTCCTTGGTTTCAATCTGACGGAGCACGATAAGAAAATTGCAGGCAGGCTCATGGTAGAGATCAACAACCGGTTGAATTACCTGGTCGATGTCGGCCTCGGTTATCTTACACTTAACCGCACATCCAACACACTTTCAGGCGGCGAATCGCAGCGGATCAATCTTGCAGGATCACTGGGTTCCAGCCTGGTAGGCTCCTTGTACATTCTTGACGAGCCCAGCATCGGGCTGCATCCGCGGGATACCGCCAGGCTGATCTCTGTGCTTCAGCGGCTGCGCGACCTGGGAAACACGGTGATCGTTGTTGAGCATGATGAGGAGATCATTCGCTCATCGGACTACATCATCGATATCGGCCCCGGAGCGGGTCGGTTTGGCGGGGAGATCGTATTTAGCGGAACATTCAGCGAGCTGGAGAAGGCTGGTGGTCTCACCGCAGCTTACCTGAGGGGAGACGAGAAGATTCCGGTACCGCCGATCCGCCGGATATGGACAAACCGCCTGGAAATAGAAGGTGCCAATGAGAACAATCTAAAGAACCTGAATGTCACTTTTCCTCTGGAGGCCATGACAGTGGTAACCGGCGTGAGTGGTTCTGGAAAATCCACTCTCGTTACAAGAACCCTCTATCCTATTCTGAACAAAAGGATTAACGGAGCCGGAGAAAAAACCGGAAGATACGGAACGCTCACCGGTGATCTGCAGCGGATCCAGCAGGTTGAAATGATAGACCAGAATCCGATAGGGAAAAGCTCCCGTTCCAATCCGGTCACGTACATCAAGGCCTGGGATGACATCAGGAAATTGATGGCCGATCAACCGCTGTCGCAGGTGAATGGGTATAAATCTTCGCATTTTTCCTTTAATGTTGAGGGAGGTCGCTGCGAGGAGTGCCAGGGAGAAGGAGTGATTAAGGTTGAAATGCAGTTTATGGCCGATGTTTATCTCACCTGTGAGCATTGCCATGGAACCCGATTTAAAGAGGAGATCCTTGACATCCGCTATCATGACAAAAACGTCCACGACGTGCTTGAGATGTCGGTTCAGGAGGCATTGGAATTCTTTGGCAACATAAAGGAATCCAGCTGCAGGAAGATTTCATCCAAGCTTCAGCCATTGATGGATGTGGGGTTAGGGTATGTAAAGCTTGGCCAGTCATCCTCCACCCTCTCCGGCGGGGAAAGTCAGAGGATCAAGCTAGCCTCCTTCCTCACGAAAACCCATGAATCGGGTCACACGCTGTTCATATTTGACGAACCTACCACCGGACTCCATTTTCATGACATCCGTACCCTCCTGAAAGCCTTTGAGGCGCTGCTGGAGAAAGGCCACACCCTTATAATCATAGAGCACAATCCGGAAATCATAAAGAATGCCGACTGGATCCTTGATCTGGGTCCGGACGGAGGCGCTGAAGGCGGAAACCTGATTTTTGCCGGAACACCGGAGGATCTGCTAACGTGTCGCGAATCCCGCACTGCACCCTATCTGAAAGAAAAAATTTAATTCATGCCTCCCCTTAAACACGATCCCGAACTGGACGGGCTGATCCGGCAGATTAATTCAAAAGACGCCACTGGCGCCTTTGCTGCCGCACTGGTTGATCCAAAGTTTGCATCAAAAAGAACCGAGATTGCCAGGATTTGCTGGGAATCGCAACTTGATTTCTCCGGACATCTGCTGCTTTTCACCCACCTGATCATTACCGGAGATTTTTTACTGGCTCTGGAATCCTTTTCAGTGATAGAAAACACGTTCCTCGAACGTCCGGTTAGCCCCGAATTATCAAAGGAAATCAGTAGCCTGCTTAAAAACAGCGTCCCTGATCAACCTGAGGTTAAGCAGAGGCTGATCAGGGAGCTGATCCTGGTGATTGATCCTTTTATCCCCGGTAATTAGTGCCGGCTTGAATAATACCGCATAAACTGCGACCGCTCCCAGGTTCTGGGATCTTCGTACATCCGGTAGCTCATTTTACCCCTGAAATCATCAATAGAGGAAAACTCTTTAGATTCCATCCAGGTTTTAAGTCCGCCTATCAGGCCGGCTAGGTATTCCGGACCGTTTTTGTAAAGGGCGGAGCACACCTGAACGGTTGATGCACCAGCCAGCAGAAGCTTTACCACGGCATCGCTGTCATGAACCCCGGTGGAAGCTGATATATCGATCTTCCTGAACTTATCGGCAACCAGGCTGACCCAACGCAGGGTTTGCCTCAGATCTGCCGGTGAACTGAAAACTTCGGAGGATGTTATTTTCATCTCCTTCAGGTCAATATCCGGTTCATACAAACGGTTAAAAAGAACCACACCCTTAACGCCGATCGCATGGAACTGGTGCACCATATTAATCAGGTTTGAAAAATAGGGACTCATTTTAATAATGAGAGGAAGGGTTGTGCTTTCCTTTACTTTCTCAACTATTTTAAGATAAGATAATTCAATCCGAACCGGATCCTCTCCGTCAACAGGCAGAATGAACAGGTTGAGTTCCAGCGCATCAGCCCCTGCAAACTCCACTTGCCGGGCAAAGCCTGTCCATTCGCTGGCGGTAATGCAGTTAATGCTGGCAATCACCGGCATCGGAACTGCCAGTTTAGCACTTTCAATTAATCCCAGATAATCTCCTACCGTATGGCTTTTGGAATAATTCCGGATATAATCAGCCGCCTCGGGATAGGAATAATCATCGATCAGCCTGCCGGAATCAAAATTAATCTGTTCCTCAAACAGTGATTTCAATACTATGGCACCGGGATCGAAACCGGCAAGTTTCTTAATCTTTTCCAGGCTGTCGGCAAGCCCTGAACTGCTGACCATGACCGGATTTTCGAGTTCTAATCCGGCGTAAGTTGTTTTAAGGTCGACCATATCCTCTTTTGTTAGACGTGTTTCTGTTCAACGGGAACCAAAAATAGCCGTTCCGATCCTGACCAGCGTACTGCCATGCTTAACCGCGAGATGGTAATCACCTGACATTCCGATGGATAGCTCATTAAATAATGGGAGTCCGGCAAATCCAGCCTCTTTTATTTCGATAAAGAGCCTGTGGATCAGGTCAAACTCGGAAGCCACCTGAACGGGGTCATCTGTAAATGTAGCCATGCCCATCAATCCACGGAAGCTAATTCCAGGGAGTTCCCGGAGTGACCCATCGGCCAGCAGGCTCCGGACTTCATCGGGGTCAAAACCGAATTTTGTCTCTTCCCGGGCAATGTGGACCTGTAAAAGGCAATCGATGGTTTTACTGATTTTTATCGCTTCCCTGGAAACCTCCAGAAGGAGCCTGACGGAATCAATTGAATGAATCATGGAAACATAAGGAACAATGGCCTTTACCTTGTTTCCCTGCAGATGACCGATAAGGTGCCACTCGATATCATTTGGGAGGAGCGGCTGCTTCGCGAGCAGCTCCTGAACCCGGTTTTCTCCAAAGATCCGCTGTCCGGCCTGGTAAGCTTCCCTGATGGATTCTGCCGGATGGTTCTTAGAAACGGCAACAAGTCGCACCCTATCAGGCAGTTCGGCCCGCAGTTTATCGATATTATTGCTGATTTTCGACATACACTAAAATTACACAACCAAAATCAGAATTTAAACGATATGGCAAAAGCCTGCTGACCCGTTTGGCCATTACGGATCACGCCAACATAGGCTCCGTTCTCATTAATCCGGTCATCCAAAAGTATTTCAACCTTATCGTCCACCAACAGTTCTGCATTAAAGTTAACCTGAATTTCCCGGATATCCCTCTCCTTCAGCAATTTGACTGGCATCTCATTCAGCACCCAATCGATGTACCGGGCATTGTTCACATGCAGGTTCATATCAGTATGATTGTAGGCAGCCCTGAATGAATTGACCGCATGCAGCGCTTCACCGCCATGGATTTTAACCGGCTTTTCCTCTACGGCGTGCATGTTTGCATGTTTGCCGGCCGTATATTCACCCGGGGTCAGGCGCACGGGTTTTCTCTTCTCCAGATCGATGATACTCCAAAGGGTTGTAGCAGAGATAATGACCTCTCCGCCTGCATCCCTGAACTGAATGTCGCGGTAGGCAGTAATTCCTTCCATGGTTTTGGGCCAAGTCCTGATCCGGATGGTTTCGCCCCATTCGGGCATTCTTCCAACCCGGATCAGGGATCGCAGAAACACCCAGGCCTGGTTTTGTGCAATCATTCCGGAATACCCCCACCCTCTTCTTTCGGCATCATGGTGAGCGATTTCAACCATCAATCCGAAAAGGGAGGGGATGCTAAGCTTTTTCCGCGCGTCTACCAAAAAGGAATAAACCGGAAATTCTTCTTCCAGGATCGGAATCTCATCTTGTCTGATTGTATCGGTTGAATCCAAAATCATTTTAATCTTGCGGAAAAGTGGTCAATTTTAAACAATTTTGGTGAGGAAAAACATGAAGAAAATCTCCTATATATCTTCTTTAATTCTTGAAGGGGAGCACCAGCAGCAGGATTTCAAGTTTGGCATTACCGACTCCCGGAAGATTGCCAGGTCCCTGGTTGCCTTTGCAAACACCGATGGCGGAAGGTTACTTATCGGGGTAAAGGATAATGGGGTTATTGCTGGGGTGCGCACGGAAGAAGAGTATTACATGGTGGAATCCGCAGCCCAGATGTATTCGAAGCCGGAGATTCGCTTTGAATCCAAAGTCTGGACAGAAAACGGGAAAACGGTCCTCGAGGTTTGGGTCCCACCAAGTCCGGCGCGGCCGCATTTTGTTAAGGAAGAGAGGGACAAGCTTCAGGCGTATGTGCGATCGCGGGATGAAAACATCCAGGCTGACGAGGTGATCATTGCTGTATGGCAAAAAAGAAAACTTAAAAAAGGTGCCCTGATCCGTTATTCGAAAGATGAGGAGGTTCTGTTCAGCCTTCTGAGCGAAAAGCCCCTGATAACCCTGAGGGAGTATCTCCGATCCGCACGCATCCCTGGCAAGCTCGCGGTGGATACCTTATCCAATCTGATCATCCTTGGACTGATCGAGCAGGTTGTTGCCTCGCCCGAGTCCTTTTTCAGGATCAGCTCAAAATCCGAAGAATAAAAATGAACCAATCCTCATGGCTTTTGTTATACTAAAAAACAACAAGCCATGGGAAAACTTTCAACCACGTATCTCGGACTGCCTGTGAGCAGCCCCGTAATTGTTGGAGCATGTGATTTGGTGGAAACACCTGAACATTTGTCAAAAATGGAGAAAGCCGGTGCCGGCGCCATCATTTACAAATCCCTTTTCGAAGAACAAATTCAGCTTGAGGATCTTGAGTTATCCAACATGCTGGATTCCTACAATGAACGAAACGCTGAAATGACGAGGCTCTTTCCTGGCTCCTCCTATTCCGGACCTGAAGAGTTTCTGAATCGACTTGCCCTGGCAAAAAAGAAGGTTACTATTCCGCTGATTGCCAGCCTGAATGCCATTTTTCCTGAAACCTGGGTTAAATATGCCAAAGGGATAGAATCGACCGGGGTTAATGGTTTGGAGCTGAATTTCTTCAACGTACCCTTTTCGAATAGCCGAACCGGCTCCCAAATTGAGAATGAACAGCTTGCGATAGTAAAAAGCGTGGTTGATGCCGTTAAAATTCCTGTCAGTGTAAAACTCAGTCCCTACTATTCCAATCTGATGAACTTCATCGGCCGGCTTCAAGAGACAGGCATAGAGGGTATTGTTCTCTTCAACAAGGTGTTTCAACCCGATATTGATATTGACACCCTCAAACATGTGTCCCCATGGAACCTGAGTTCCGAAAAGGAATATAGATTAACCCTGCGTTACAGCGGGTTGCTTTACGGAGAGTTCCGCGGTGATATTATTGGCAATCGCGGGATTTACAATGGTGATGACGCGATCCGGCTCCTGCTCGCCGGCGCCGACAGTGTGCAGATTGTGAGCACACTTTATAAGAACGGCTTCGGCAGGATCACCGAGATTAACAATACCATGACCGCCTGGATGACCCGGCACGGATTTAAAACAATCGATGATTTCAGGGGTAAACTCAGCAGGATCAACACATTGAATCCCCTTATCTATAAGAGGGCTCAGTATATTGACATGATGCTGAATTCCGGCAAATTGATTAACCGGCCAGGGCTGTAGAGACGCATATATGCGTCTCTACGGGGGCATTCGTATTAAGACGCGTTAATGCGTCACGCGCGGAACCGGAAAATAAACCCGGTTCCGCGTACAGTTTCAATGGAAACCGTCTCCTCACAAGCCAGAAATTTCCGAAGCCGGCTTACGAAAACATCCATGCTTCTTCCCAGAAAATAGTCGTTTTCGCCCCACACCTCGGTAAGAATCTCTTCCCTTTTTACCAGTTTGTTCTCATGCTGGAGGAAATACTTCAACAACATCCCCTCCTTTAACGTGAGTTTATTAGCTTCTTCCGGAGTGGTAAGCAGGAGCTCCTGAAAATTGAACGACGACTGGCCGATTTTAAAATCATTCTCATCTTGTACTCCGCTGCGTTTTAGTATGTTATTGACCCGTAAGACCAATTCATCCACTTCAAACGGTTTGCAGATATAATCGTCGGCCCCGATTTTCAGACCCCTGATCCGGTCCTCTTTCAGGCTCTTGGCGGTCAGGAAAATAAACGGAGTATCCGGTGATTGCCTGCTGATCTTTTCTGCAACCTCAAATCCATCCATCTTCGGCATCATCACATCCAGGATGCAAATATTGTATGCCGATTTGCGAAACATCTCCCAGGCCTCTTCGCCATCCCGGGCAAGCGTAACCATAAATCCCTGTATCTCCAGGTACTGGGCAAGGATGCTTCCCAAATCCGGATCATCCTCAGCCAGTAGAATTTTTATTTTTTCCATGTGTTGGCATATTAATGGTGAATGTGGTGCCTTTCCCAGATTTGCTCGATACCTCAACCGTGCCGCCATGCGCTTCAACGATCTGTTTCACATAGAACAATCCCAGACCAAGGCCTTTGACTTTATGTATATTCCCGGTTGACACCCGGTAGAATTTATCAAAGATATGTTTCTGATCTTCCCTGGATATCCCTATTCCGTTGTCCGTTACACTAATCTTTAATCGGTCATCGCAGTGAACTTCCATCAGAACCTGGGGTTCATTTGTATTGTATTTTACCCCGTTGACGAGAAGATTATGGACAGCTATTGTCATCTGAACCTCGTCGAGATAAGCCATCGCTGATTTAATGTCATACCGCTCCTCGAGTATGCAACCCTTTTCCTGGCACTCCCATCGGAATGCTTCAGCGATACCTGAAAAAAATGGTTCCACCTCGAGCATCTGCCGTTCCAGTGAGAACTGCCGTCGCTCCCACATGCTGATCTCAAGCAGGTGGTTGATTTGTTTGGTCAACTGGCGATTCTGCCGGTGGATAACCGAAACGGTCTCTTTTGTTTTCTCCCGGTTATCCAATATCGTGTCGTTTTCGAGCGTTCTGGTTGCGATGGATATCGTTGAAAGCGGAGTCTTGAGCTCATGGGTCATGTTATTGATAAAATCAGTCTTCAGCTGTGAGAGCCTACGCTCCTCAAGTAAACTTCGAATAGAATAAAAGAACATGAATCCAACGCTTATAAGGGCAAATGTGGCTAAAATGAGACTGCCCAATATTTTGGAGAGGACCACGCCCTTTTTTTGATTGAAATCCACATAATAATTAAAACCGATACTGAAATTCGTGTCCACATAGGTGTAATTATATACCGGCCTCTGTTTTTCCTTAATAAGCAACCTCTTTTTCAATCCCCAGGAGGAATCAGCCTTTTCGCTGTAAACCGGAAGATAATCCGGAAAGGAGATTAGCCCCAGATTTGTAATCTCAAGGTGCGACTCAAAATTGGTGTCTTCCTTAACCGACTTCAGATACTGCCGCAGCAGTTCATCTGTTTCCTGATAGTTGATCAGGTCATCCTGAAATCCCTCCAGAACGATTTTCCTGAAATCCAGTGTATCGAATTGTTTCCCTGCTATGATCGCAAAGTACTTCTCTGACAAGGTGTTCATCCGTTCATAGGATTCCTTGAATCCCTTGTCGCCATATTTCCTTTCGATAAAATCAAGCCCCTTTTGTAAGATTTCCCTGTACCTGTCGTCAAATTTCTCGGTTTCAAGTCGATAAATCCTGGTGATCAGGGTGAATTCAATCCCGATTAAAATGGCAATCGAAGTAACGGATAACAATAATATGGTCAGATTTCTTTTCATTTCCGGAATAAAAGTAATTCCTTTTTTTCTGTGATAACCTGATTAACCTGATATTAACCCGGTGTTAACGCGGAGCCGGGGCAGCAGGCTTTACCTTTGAACCGGATAAATAACTCAATGAATATGAAAACAAAAATGTATACTCAGTTCCTTTTGGTTGTTTTCCTTGCTTCGGCAACCGGAGTAATGGCACAGACTAAAACCGAAAAGGAGGTCAAATCGGAAGAAGCCCAAAAGAAAGCTCAGGTAACTGTATCGGTTGATGGCAAAAAACTAACGGAAGAAGCGCTGAAAAAAGAGCTTGAAGCTGTACGGAGCATCAACGAAAAGGAGTTGAAAAAGATGCAGGAAAACAGGAGTTTCCAGGAAGATGCGATCCGTTTGAACCGGGAAGCCGTGCAGATCCATCGGAAAACGCTGGAAGACCTTAAAGAAAAAGGATTTGACAACTATGTGGTTGTGCCGGATGTTACCCCTCGTACCGTGGATTTTTACAATCAGTTCGGACAAGCCTACAATAGTGTCTGGTCGAACCGCGAAAATTCCTCGTTGTCCATCAGCAAAGCCCTCTCCGATGTAACTTTTGCCACTGACTTCACCTATGAAGTCAAAGAGGGCAACTTCACCATCAGTTTTGATGTGAACGGAACCCTTGGGGCCGGTGAACTGAAGATTATTATGAAGAAACCTGACGGCAAGGCTTTTCAGGAAATCACGATGTCCTCCCTGGCCGATGTGAACTGGAACCAAACCTTCCGTTGGGAAGAGGATGACCAGGATGAATTTCTGGGAAAATGGACCATCTCCATAAAGGCAGACAAGGCCAAGGGTAACTACAGCGTAAGGGTAAATTCAAGGTAAACATAACGTAGAGACGGATAATAATCCGTCTCTACAACGCCCCTGGCAAATGCACGTAGAGACGCATAATAATGCGTCTCTACGCGTTTCATGGCCATATTAGAAGGTATGAATCACCAGGCCGCTGCGTAGTTTGGGTTCAAACCACGTTGTTTTGGGTGGCATGATATTGTCGGTATCGGCAATATCCATTAACTGCTTCATGGAAACTGGGTAAAGGGCAAAAGCGACGGTCATTTCACCGGTATCGACGCGTTTTTTCAGTTCACCCAGACCGCGGATTCCACCCACAAAATCAACCCGTTTATCGGTGCGGAGATTGGTAATACCCAGGATGTCCCTGAGTATAAGGTCAGAACTGATTGTTACATCCAGCACTCCGATCGGGTCATCATCGGTATAGGTTCCTTTCCGTGCGGTCAGGCTATACCAGGCCCCATTAAGGTACATGCCAAAATTATGCAGTCCGCAAGGGTGATAGATTTCCGTTCCCTTTTCTTCCACCAGAAATTTTTCATCCAGGCGCCTTATGAATTCTTCCCTTGAATTACCGTTAAGGTCCTTAACGACACGGTTGTAATCGATAATGCGAAGTTGATTATCCGGAAAGTGAACAGCAAGAAAATAGTTATACTCTTCAGTGCCGGTATGGTTGGGATTATTCTTCTTCCTTTCACTGCCCACAAGTGCAGCAGCTGCCGTGCGGTGATGCCCGTCGGCCACATAGGTGCAGGGAATCTCCGAGAATAGGGAGGTTATCCGGGCAATCGTGTTATGATCATCAATGACCCATAGATGATGCCCGATTCCGTCAGTTGAGGTAAAATCATATTCAGCGGGATGGGATTTCACCCATCCGGCAATCAAGGCATCCAGTTCCGGGACTGCCCGGTAGGTAAAGAATACCGGTTCCAGATTGGCGCTGGTGATCCGGACATGCTTCATCCGGTCCTCCTCTTTGTCGGGCCGGGTAAGTTCATGCTTTTTAATCACCCCGTTAAGGTAATCTGCAACACCGGCGCAACCCACCAGGCCATATTGGGTGATGCCATTCATGGTTTGTGCGTAGATATAATACCTGTCCTCCGGATCTTGAACCAGCCATCCGTTTTGCTGGAAAACCGAGAACATTTCGGCAGCCTTGTTGTAAACTTTCTGCTCATGCTCATCGACTTCCGGTGAAAAATTGATTTCCGGCTTGATCAGATGCAGAAGGGACTTTTCATTTCCGGCCGCTTCGATCCGTGCTTCGGCCGAATTAAGGACATCATAAGGCCGCGAGGCTACAAGGTGAGCTATGTCTTTAGGAGGCCGGAGGCCTGCGAAGGGTTTGAGGATTGCCATTTTTTTGGGGTATGAGGTTTGGGGTATGAGGTTTGGGGTATGAGGTTTGGGGTATGAGGTTTGGGGTACGAGGTTCGGCGATTGCTGCCCTAAACCCCATACCTAAAACCCCGGACCCAGGTTTCTAACTCACTATTTATTTACCTTGAATCGGATATCTCCTTTCTCGAAGAAATCCCGTATCTGCTCTGCGGCTGCTATGCCGGCATTAATATTTGCCTCTTCGGTTTGGGCTCCCATTTTCTTTGGAGTGGCGTAATAGCGTCCGGCAAACTTTTCCTGAAAGGCTTCGAAAGCATCAGGTGCCACATCCGTCAGATACTGATACCTGGGCTTCTGTTCCATCACCTGCATAAGTTCTTCTTCCTGAATTACTTCCTTGCGTGCTGTGTTAACAAGAACGCCATCATCCGGCATTAGGGAAAGCAGCTTGAGGCCTATGGATTTTTTTGTTTCGGCATTTGCAGGGATATGCAGTGAAATATACTGGCAGGTTTTGTACAGTTCCTCTGCCGAAGCAACAGGCTTTACACCTGCTGCGGGAATGGTCTCAGCCGGCACAAAAGGGTCAAATGCGTAAATGTCCATTCCAAAACCTTTGGCGATCATGGCAACATATCTGCCGACAAAGCCGAATGCATGGATACCCAGTTTCTTACCTCTCAGTTCGGTGCCTGATTTTCCACTAAACATACCACGGGCGCTATAAACCATCATGCCTAAGGCCAGTTCCGCAACGGCATTTGAGTTTTGTCCGGGAGTATTCATGGCCACAATACCTTTCTCGGTTGCTGCGGCCAGGTCGATATTGTCATACCCAGCACCTGCCCTGACAACTATTTTCAGGTTTTTCGCGGCGTTCATCACCTCACGGGTAACCAGATCACTCCTTACGATCATAGCATCTGCCTCTGCAGCAGCTTCATATAACTGCTCAGGAGTCGTGTACTTTTCGAGAAGCAACAGGGTATAACCTGCCTTCTCAACCACTTGCCTGATCCCTTTAACGGCCACAGGAGCAAATGGCTTATCGGTAGCCACCAGAACTTTTTTCATCGTCGGTGAATAAAATTAGGAAATGGACTTTTCAAACTCCTTCATGGCATCAACCAATACCTGTACGCTCTCTATTTCCAGCGCATTATAACAGGAAGCACGGAAGCCGCCAACAGAGCGGTGACCTTTGATTCCTATGATACCCTTGGTTTTTGTGAGTTCCAGAAAATCATTCTCTTTTTCCTTGTATGCCTCTTTCATAACAAAGCAGATATTCATACGCGACCGGTCCTCTTTGGCAGCGGTACCGATGAAAACCTTGCTGCTGTCAATTGCATTGTACAGGAGATCTGCTTTTGTCTGTGCCCTGCGGTCCATTTCCGTGAGACCGCCCATGGACTTGACCCATTTCAGCACTTCTCGTACGGTAAAAATGGCTGTGCACGGAGGAGTGTTCTTCATCGAATCATTTTCAACATGAACACGATATTTGAGCATGGTCGGGATGTTACCGCGGGTTACTCTTTCAAGCATTTCATTCTTGATAATAATGACGGTGACACCGGCGGGGCCCATGTTCTTCTGAGCGCCCCCGTAAATCAGGTCATATTTTGATATATCAACCGGGCGGCTGAGAATATCCGATGACATGTCGGCAACCAGGGGAACTTTGCAATCAAGATCCTTCAGGATCTCAGTTCCGAAAATCGTGTTGTTGGTGGTGATGTGGAAATAG
This sequence comes from Bacteroidetes bacterium GWF2_49_14, assembly GCA_001769295.1. GTDB lineage: Bacteria > Bacteroidota > Bacteroidia > Bacteroidales > UBA12481 > UBA12481. The sequence goes on from MEOR01000043.1 coordinate 30,394, forward strand.
TCAGCATCTTCCGGAATCACATAGTTCTTAGGTATATAGCTGAAATTCTTGTCTTCGGATGATGCAACAACATCAACCTGTCCGAATAATTTTGCTTCTTTTATTGCGCCGGTAGCCCAGGTGCCGGTATTCAGATACGCTGCCTTTGTATTCAGAAAGTTGAACGGAATCATCGCAAACTGAAGGCTTGCACCGCCGCCCAGGAATAGAACAGAATATCCTTCCGGAACATCGAGGATCTCTTTAAACAGATCTACGGTTTCCTTCATGATGGCTTCAAAATCCTTACTCCGGTGTGAAACCTCCATGATTGACTGCCCACAACTTCCCAGTTCAATCACCGCCTTTGCAGTATTCTCTCTGACGACATCTGCCAGTATGCAGGGGCCTGCATTAAAAATATGTTTTCTCATTAGTAAAAGAGTTTTTTTGTTATTATTTAGTTTGGATAAAAGGAGTTTTCACTATCTCCGCCTTAAGGTTTTTATTTCGGATCTGGATAAAGATTTCTCCCCCTGTTTTAGCGAATTCAGATTTTACGTATCCCATGCCGATTCCGCACTGCAGGATCGGAGATTGGGAACCGGAAGTTACTTCACCAATCAGATTGCCTGATGCATCAACAATCGGGTAATGCTGGCGCGGTATACCGCGTTCCTTCATCACAAAGCCCCGGAGCATTCTTGCAGGTTTATCTGCTTTCTGTTTCTCAAGCAATGGCCTGTCAATGAAGTCATTAGCCGGAATAAATTTCGTAATCCAACCCAAGCCGGCCTCTATTGGTGATGTTTCATCATTGATATCATGTCCGTACAGATTGTAGCCCATTTCTAACCGTAAAGTATCCCGGGCTCCCAAACCGATCGGTTTAATGCCGAATTCAGCTCCGGCTTCCATCACGGCATGCCATAGCTTTTCGGCATCTTCATTTGCACAGTATATTTCGCAGCCGCCGGAACCCGTGTATCCGGTGGTTGCAAACAGTACTTCCCTGATACCGGCAAAAGGTATTTTCTTGAAGGTATAATACTCCATGTCTTCAACCTTCACAGAGGTAAGTTTTTGCATTGCTTTCAGCGCCAGGGGACCCTGGATGGCCAGCTGAGCCGTGTCATCAGAGAGATTGACCAGATCTTTCCCGATGCTCAGTCCCATCTCTTTGGCATGTTTCACGCACCAATTCCAGTCCTTTTCGATATTGGCAGCATTAACAACAAGCAGATAATCATCCGCACTATTCCTGTATACCAGGAGGTCATCCACAATTCCGCCTTTTCCGTTGGGAAAGCAGCTGTACTGAACCTTCCCGTCAAAAAGAGCAGCAACGTCATTTGTGGTTACTTTTTGAACCAGGTCCAAAGCTTTTGGACCCGTGACATGAAATTCTCCCATATGGGAAACATCAAAAACTCCTAGTTTTTCGCGCACCTGCATGTGCTCCTGAGTTATACCCGAATATTCTATAGGCATCAGATACCCGGCAAATGGTTCCATTCTGGCACCCAATTGCTGGTGAAATTTTGTAAATGGCGTGGTTTTCATCCTGTTAAATAGAGAGTTAAAAAATCTGGATTATTACAAATGTAGCGGATTTTGAATTCAAAAAAGATGATATAAGTCGCATATTCCAGAGGGCCTGTGATAATATCAATATGTTGTATAATTTAGGTCCTAAAATCTGAATCTCTTATGTCAGCAAAATTCACCTATGCCGATCTGGAATATCTGGAGAGCATGTCGATGGGCAGCAATGAGATGATTGTTGAAATGATCGATCTGTTTATTGAGCAGATTCCGGAGTTTACTGACGGACTTGCGGCTCATCTTTCGGAGGCCGACTTTCCTGCCCTCGGAGCCCTCGCTCATAAGGCAAAGTCATCGGTTGCAGTAATGGGAATGAATAACCTGGCAAATGACCTGAAACAGCTTGAGCTTTCAGCTAAGGCAGGTACGGACCAGGAAACATACTCTGTCCTCGTAAACCGGTTTATTGAGCAGGTTATTCTGACAGGCGAGGAACTTGGGGCATACTCTGCAACCCTCCGGTAGCTTACAAATGATCTTCAAAGTACCGCGTAACAGTCCGCATGAGGTGAACACGGTCTTTACCCCTTACATTATGAGGATGGCCGGGATAAACCAGAAAATCGACCAGTTTCCCCTCCTCCACCGACTTCTTCAGGAAGGCAAGTGAATTCTGCATGACAACTGTTTGATCCATATCTCCATGAATCAACAGAAGGCGACCCCTCAAATTACGGATTTGCCCCAACGTACTGACCTGCTGGTAGCCATCCGGATTTTCTGAGGGCATATCCATGTATCTT
>MEOR01000044.1 GCA_001769295.1 Bacteroidetes bacterium GWF2_49_14
GTATATTTACTTAAACAGATATTGATGACAACCACTGACGACATCCTGCTAGAACTGTCCTTTCTGGGAAGTGACCAGACGAAAAAAGTTCTCACTCGCCATGGGGCCAGGGAACCCTTTTTCGGGGTAAAAGTTGAGGATCTCAAGAAAATCGTTAAGGAAGTTAAGAGAGCTGAGAAAGGCCAGGGAGCGGATGCGCACCGGCTGGCACTGGAACTCTATGCAACAGGCAATTCCGATGCGATGTACCTGGCTGGATTGCTGGCGGATCCGAAGCGGATGGACAAGCCGACGCTGAACCAATGGGTAGATGGGGCTTACTGGCATATGATCAGCGGCTTCACGGTGCCATGGGCTACTGCCGAAAGTCCGGTCGGATGGGAGATTGCCCTGGAATGGATCGGTTCGGGGCGTGAAATGACCGCAACTGCAGGCTGGGCCACACTGGGCAGTATCGTATCGGTTACCCCGGATCAACAGCTTGACATCCCCAAACTTAAGGAGCTCATTGCACTCGTCTGTAAAACAATCCATCAATCGGCCAACCGCGTACGCTATTCCATGAATACCTTCCTGATTTCTACGGGCTCCTATGTTCCTGAACTGACAGAACTATGCAAGTCTACGGCACTCACGGTAGGCAAGGTCATGGTAGATGTGGGCGGAACCTCCTGCAAAGTTCCCTACGCACCGGATTATATCAGCAAAGTAGAAAATATGGGGAAGATCGGGCAGAAAAGGAAGATGGTTGGGTGTTGAACGCCGGTTGCCAGTTACCGGTTGCCGGTTAAAGGCGGTTACCGGTTACCGGTTTTGAGTATTTTGAAGCAGTTGTTGTTTTCTCCGGACTTTAGCCTGATATAGTAAACTCCTGCAGGAACTCCTGACAGGCTGACTGTTTCTGTCGATTTTGTAAGGGTGCCTTTCCTGACCGGGGTTCCGGAGGGGTTGGCAATCTCATATCTGACAGGATATTCATGATTTGGCGGATAGGTAATGATCAGGTCTCCTGAGGTGGGATTCGGAAAGATCTGAACGACTCCCGGCTTTTGTGATGGAATTCCGGTTCCGGTTACAAAAATCCGGTTGGAAGGCTGCGACAGGCAGCCCCTGTCATTGATGATTCTCGAATAATACATTCCCGTTACCTCCGGTTCAAATTGCCATCCGGTAGCACCAGAAACCGGGGAATCCCCCTCCACTTCACTAATATACCACTGATTACCATATCGTTGATTGGATTCAAGAACCTTACCTTCAAACAACCTGATCACGCAGGAAGAAGGCAGGAGGACCACCCGTACCGTCACCGTTTCCGAGTCGGTATAATCCACCACCGTGCAGGGATGGTTGGGAGTGAGCCGGCATTTATACCGATCACCGTCGGCGGGTGCACTCACCCGCAGGGTTATGCCGGTTTCACCCGCCACTTCGGTTCCATTACGGAACCAACGGATACCCGGCGAGCTCCCCGCATCCGCAAACACTGCCGTCAGGGTCAGCGGAGAACCCTCGCAAAGATCACCGGGGGGATCAGAATAAACCGACAGTACCGGAGAGAGAGATTGACTGATTACCAGATCTGTAGTATTACCAAGACCCGTTATCACCGGGTCTGTGGCGTTAACACGGATACGGTAGCCGGATCCCGGTTCGGAAGTCACAGGAAGAACGGCAGCCAGAACTCCTGATCCTTTACCGGGCTGGGAGCCAATCCTTACCGGTGATCCGAAATTCCCACGGGAATCCGAGAGTTCAGCCACAAACTGATTGCCGTCGTTCACGGTACCTGACAGGCTGTACGGAACATCCACGGCAGTTCCCGGACAGAAAGGGCTCCCCGCGATGATCCCCGTAATGATGCCATTCTCCCCGGATGCATATTCGAAGGCGCCGATATCCGGCCGACTTCCCTGGGGTACGGCAGTGCCGTCAAAATCGGCCGTAAAACCAACATCCGTTCCCTTATCGATACAAACCGATCCGGGCAGTATCCGAAGGCTGCCTCCCGCCGGATTCTCAAAAGCGGGATTGCCCGTAACCGAATGGGCATCATTTCCGGTGGCTGTTCGCCAGGCAGCCAAAGTGGAACTGCTGTTCAGGAAATTCGGCTGCTCCGGATAAAAGGCATTAAAATCAGAATTCCACTGGCCTCCCGTTTGCCAAACCCTCGACTGAAGCGATGGAATTGAGAAAACATTATTGACCGCACTCACAGAAGTCCCCGACTGGCTCGAAATACAGTACCCGGATTGGTTGGCAAAGCTGTTGTTAACGGCGGTCAGGTTGTTGCCAGTCATTACCCTGATCCCGTAATTATTCCCGTTAAAGACATTATAATGCAATTGCAGGTCATGGACGTAGGAATAGACACCGTAATTTCCGCCCTGAAAGGTATTGTAACGAACGGTAACCGTACCGGACGTGTTTCCAAGGTACAGACAACTGGATATATCCATGCTGTTACCCGTCATGGTATTGTACTCAATAACACCCGAATAGGTCTCGCCGGCCACGATCAGGCAAAACTTATTGCCTGTACTCGCATGGCTTAGCTGGCAATGATGAATATTGAAACTCAGGGAATTCAGGGAGGCAAGCTGAATGCAATCCCCCGGTGAGTAACTCTCAGTGCGGTTAACAAGCCATTTCCGGTTAACATCGTAAACATTGCAAAAACCGATCTCAATATCAGGAATATCCTTTCCGAAAATACCATCATCACCTGTTCTGTATACCGATGTGTTCAGTACCCTGGTCCCGCTGCCTGTTGTGAGGATGCGTATGCCCCACTCACAATCATGCACCTCGCAGTGGTCTATCAGGTTACCGGAGGCATTGGTTCCGTCGATGATGATCCCTGAAGTGGCGTTGCCGGTTGAACCGACATTCAGATCCCTGATGGTGCAATTGGATGATCCGGTGATATCCACCACATGAACGCCGGAACCGGAGCTCAGGATCGCAGGTTTTTCCCCGGAATTATACGATCCCAGCGTCACTCCCGTCCGACCCGCAAAACCTATACTTCCACTTATTAAGGCTGTGGTTCCCGCTTTTTGGAGATAGGTTCGGTTGCTCTCAATGGTGAAATCCAACCACGAATCAAAAGGATGTGCAATCGTTCCGTTTTGTGTCTGATCCGCTGTGTTTTCCGGATCGATATAAACTACAGTCTGTCCGAATACGCTGATTGTCAGCGAAAAACAGTAAAGAAGAATAAGTGAATGTCGCAAGGAAACGTATCGTTTAAAAAGGTTGCCGGTTAAAGTCTGTTGCCGGTTAAAGTCAGTTGCCGGTTGCCGGTTGCCGGTTACCGGTTAGAACACCAGAACTTAATTACATCATCACATCACCACATCATCACATCACCACATCATCACATCACCACATCACCACATCACCACATCACCAAATCATCACATCACCACATCATCAGTCGTCTGTCTTTCGTCACCGTCTTAATTACATATTGCTCCACTCCCACCCCTCCGGATGATTAAACACCGCCCAGCCCACAAATACGCCAAGGGCGATGAGCAATATCAGGCCTAGAATCAGCATGGCATAGCCAATCACCAGGCTGGCAACCGCAAGCCCCTTGCCTTGTTCCTGTCCGCTCCGGCGGAGGCGGCTGAGGCTCACATGTCCGAGGATCACCCCGATCAGCGGCCCGATAAATCCAGCAACGAAAAATCCGAAGATGGTAACCAGCAGGGATATCAGCGGCAGTCCGTCACTATAGGGGCGCTCATATTGATCGTATTGAGGGGGGCTTTGATATCGCGAACCGCTGCCGGCGCGGCTCCCGATGGGAGCGCCGCAATTTGAACAAAAAAAAGCGCGTTCATCATTCACATGCCCGCAGCGATTACAGATAAGGGTTCCGGGTTGATTTATTACTTCCATGTATTCTAGTGTTTGCTTCCGCTAAATTAAGGAAATGATGGGATGATTGGATGATGTGATGATGTGATGATGAGATGATGTGATGATGTGCCGTGGAGAGGTTGTCATTCCGGCGAAAGCCGGAATCTCCCGGCAATTGCTCCGAGGCATGGGATTCCGGCTTTCGCCGGAATGACAGTTCTGGCCTAACTGGCAACAGGTAACCGGCAACCGGCAACCGTTCAAAGCTCGAGGTAGAACCATTCCCCGTTCGGGTTCCAGGAGAACGAAACATACAGGCTGGCAGCGGGATACATCGGGATTGTGAACTGGAAGCCGGTGCCGATCGCGTAGTGCTGTTTAAAGTTTGCCGGGTTGGCTTTTGGGGTCCAGGCGGAGGCATATTGAACAAAAAACGACTGTTCCACGGCCAGGTAATCCCAATTCAGCCAGGTATAATACAATCCGGCAGAGGTAAGCTGCATCAAGGGTCCTGAAAGATCTCCGTAGCCGATACCGCGGATATTACCCGGACCATAGCGTTGCCAGAACGATCCGTTTTCATTGGAGGTATAATGGCCCTCCCACTGCGCCGTCAGCTGAAGGCGGCTGGTCAGTATCCGGTCATATTCCGCCCTAAGGCTTGCCCTGAAGTAACTTCTTGAATCCGGTTCCAGCCCGATACCGGTCCCGATCAGGGTCAACAGGCTGAATCCTTCCTCCTGGTGCCTGCGGCGGGTTATGGTGCCGAAAGTTTCGGTGAGACGGATATACCAGTATTTTCTTTTGTATGATGGAAGGGAATCGTTGAAAAAAGTCGGCAGGCTCCCCCGGTAGTGCTGAATCAGCCCCGTTTCCAGGTTGGGGGCCAGCTTTAACCGGTAATCCTCGTGGAAAGGGTTGGTCACGTGGACAAACACCTCTTCCGACCAGATCCGCTGATAGGCCAGGTCTTCCATCCGCAATCCTCCGGTCAGAGCCAGGTTTTTCCATAGCAGCTGGCGCGGAACCGTCAGCCTGAACTCACCGAAAAGCGTTTCCATGGTGCTGAATTGCCCCCGGGCTTCTACCCGGATATTCCTCCCAAGAAAGTTCCGGTCCGATATTCCGGCCTTAACGGTAAAATCCCCCGACTGCATCCTGCCGCCGAAAACCGGATAGATCGTGAGCGCATCCCGGGCCGTGAGTATTAACCCTGATTTACCGCCCGGCAGGGAGTCCCAGCGATAGTCAACCGTGACAAAATTTTGCAGGTTCCAGATTTTTTTCAGCGATTTTTCCAGGTTCTCAGGGTTGACGGTATCGCCCTGGTGAAACTCCAGTTCCGCTAGAATTATCTTTTCCCGGGTCCGCCAGTTCCGCTCCACGATCACCGTATCAGCCCTCCGCGGCGCAAAAGACGCCACCTTTACCAGCTGGGTGAGCCCGGCTACAGGGATCAGCAGTACTCCAAGGAGCAGGAAAATGTGCAGGCGGAAGTTCATGAAGCGAAGGTAATGATTTGATGATTTGTTGATTTGTTGATGTGATGATGTGATGATGTCATTCCGGCGTATTCTAAGATAAAACCAAATTTTATGGCGGTTTTTTTTATGCTGCAAATTTCATAGTGTCAACATAGGGCGTTCCGCGTTCA
>MEOR01000045.1 GCA_001769295.1 Bacteroidetes bacterium GWF2_49_14
AAAGGATTACATTTGTGTTGTTAAACATTCATATGCTTAAGTTTCTCCTGGTACTGTAAAGGATTACATTTGTGTTGTTAAACATTCATATGCTTAAGTTTCTCCTGGTACTGTCAATTATCCTCCAGCTGGTGGCGGCCGGTATTGCATTGAAACTGTTCAGTGTGACCAAATATGCCGTATCATGGATATTGATCACCATCGCGCTGCTTTTCATGGTGTTCCTGCGGTTGATTGAGTTTCTTCCTTTTATAAGCAACTTTGAACCGGATTATTTTCGCGAGCTGTACATCTGGATCGGGGTGATTACTTCCCTCTTTTTCGCCATCGGCGTTTACCTGATACAGGCAATTTTCAATTACATGAAGCGCGTGGAAACGGAGAGGAGAAAAACGGAGAAACGCTTTCTGTCCACTATCATAAAAACTGAGGAGGATGAGAGAACCCGCATTGCAAAGGACCTGCATGACGGGCTGGGGCCCCTGCTCAGCGCCGTGAAAATGTCGGTTTCAACCCTTGAACAACTTACCAAAGATCAACGCAGCCGGGATATCATCGTGAATGCCAGCGAATCGGTTGATGAGGCGATACGAAGCCTGAAAGACATTTCCGATCACCTGAGTCCGCATGTACTTGCCAATTTCGGGTTGATCCGTGCACTGAACAATTACGTGAACAAAATTATCCAAACCCGCCAGTTGAACATCAGTTTTCAAACCAACGTTAAGGAGGAACGGTTTGACGAGAATATTGAAGTGGTTCTGTATCGGGTAACCAGTGAATTGATTCATAATACGATACAACATTCACAGGCGACTTCTGCCAGTGTGGTGCTGAATTTCACAAACGGAGAGCTATTTTTGGAGTATCAGGATAACGGGATCGGTTTTGAGGCTGACCGGGTTCTGAAAATGAGAGAGCGGGAGGGTTCAGGATTGCTGAATATTCAATCAAGAATCAATTCCCTCAAGGGGGATATTCAAATGGAATCAAAGCCCGGACTGGGAGTCAGGGTTTCGATCCGTGTTAAAGCAGTTAAAAAATGACAAAGTACAAGGTTCTGCTGGTCGATGACCACAAACTGTTCAGGAAAGGTCTCCGGATGCTGATCGAAACCCTTGACCGGTTTGAAGTGATCGGCGAGGCTTCCACCGGAAATGAGTTTCTGGGTTTGCTGGGGCACCTGTCACCTGATGTGGTCATGCTCGACATCGCCATGCCTGAAATGGACGGAATTGAGGCGGCCAAACGGTCACTGGCGAAGTTCCCCGATTTGAAAATTATTACCCTCAGCATGTTCGGCGAACAGGACTACTATTTTAAAATGGTCGACGCCGGGGTAAGAGGATTTCTGCTTAAGAATTCCGATGTGACAGAAGTACGGATGGCACTTGAAACGGTTGTTGAAGGCGGAAATTACTTTTCCCATGAACTCCTGATGAACCTGGTGAACTCCCTGAAAAACTCGCCCGAAGAGCTGACACCCGATTCGCCCCTATCGGACCGCGAAAAAGAGATTATATTATTGATATGCAAAGGATTATCTACCCAGGAGATTGCCGATAACTTATGCCTGAGCAAACGGACGGTTGATTCCCACCGGGCCAATATCCTGGCTAAAACCAACTGCCGGAATACGGCAAGCCTGGTTATTTATGCTATCCGGCAAAAGCTCGCGGAGCTGTAGATCGGTATAAATACCCGTTCGTACACGCACTTTTTACCTAAAAATTCCGTATTCCTGACCGGTTGGTTTGGGTATTTTCCATTATGCAGATGCCTGATAATGAGGATAAATTTGCATAAATGGCCATTCCATGGAATCCGTAAGTCAGCAGATAAAATCCGATCCCCGGTACCCCGAGGCATGCCAGTCGTGCATGAACTGCGGGGTATGCACAGCTATCTGTCCAGCAGCGGGTTACTACTCATATGATCCGCGAATGATCATGAATCTTGTGACGGAAGGTGACAACGCCATGCTCACGGAAATTATGTCGGAAGACGTGATCTGGTACTGCGGTCAGTGCATGAGCTGCAAGCCCCGCTGCCCGCGCGGAAACATCCCGGGGGTGGTGATCCAGATTCTCCGGATGGTATCCCAGCGAAATGGTCTATTTGTGCGATCCGCCATGGGCAGGGAGCAACTTGCGGTGAAACGATCCATCGGACATAATATTCTGGAAACCGGCTACTGCATACATCCTACCCGCGTAAATCCGGCCATGCACCCCGAACAGGGCCCGGTTTGGGCATGGATGTCGGATAATGCCGATGAGGTCTATGGAAGGTTTGACTCAAACTACAATCGGGAGGGCCCGGGGAACATGCGTAAAATCAACCGGAAATCCCTTGACGAACTCGACCGGATCTTTGAAGTAACGGGTTGCAAAAAACTTTGGGATACCATTGAATCGGAATCTGAGAAGAGGATTGACGGGAGGTTTACAAAATATGATTAACACGTCACGCTTCACGCGTCACGTGTCACGAAAATCAGGCATGATACACTACTGGAGAGACTATCAGAAAGAGATCGCAGAGGATGAGTTCTTCTACGTCCGCAGCTGTATACGGCAGAATTTTTTCCCGGGGGCGGAGAACCTGTTTATCGATATTCTCAGGAACAAGCTGGGCAAGAAGGTTTTCGAGGATGCCGACCATACCACCTGTACTGGTATTGGATATCATTCCGATATTGTTCCCATTGAGACCACCATGACGGTAATAGCCAGGCAGTTTGCGCTGATGAAGGAGAGGGGATACCGGAACCTGGTGATCTCGTGCGTTACATCTTTCGGTCTCTATTCCGAGATTCTGGATCTCTGGAAGCATGATCCCGCGCTGAAAACGAAAATTGAAGGATACCTGTCGGAGGCCACCGGCCGTTCATTTGATGAGCCCGCCAACATGGTTCATGCTTCTGACATTTTGTATAAATTCCGATATGAGATCGCTGAACAGGCTGTGAATAGGCTTGTTAATAACGAAACCGGACTGCCACTCAGGGTGGTGGACCATATCGGGTGCCATTATGCCAAGACGTTTCCCGAGCGGGGAATAGGGGGATCCGAGTTTCCACAGGTCCTTACCGGCTTGATCAAGGCCTGGGGCGGTGAGACGGTTGATTATCCGGAACGAAGGCACTGCTGCGGATTTGGTTTTCGCCAATATATACTTCAGTCCAGCCGGGGGTACTCAATTTCACACTCCCGCACCAAGCTGGAATCCATGATGCCTTACGAGCCCGACCTGATTGTGGCGAACTGTCCGGGTTGTGCCATGTTTCTCGACCGCTGGCAATACACACTGGAAGAGACCGATGGTTCGGTTTACGGGCCCGGTCGAACTAAAATTCCGGTAGTAACGCATGAAGAGCTGGCCGGCCTGGTCCTGGGGTATGATCCCTGGGAGATCGGTCTGCAGACCCATCAGGTGCCGGTGGAAGGTTTGCTGGATAAGATAGGAATCCGCTATGATCCGGAAAAAAAGTATGCTGACCGGCAGGGTAAGTTGATCGGTGATACCGTGGCGGTTACTGCAATCGTATAGAGACAATGATGCCAAGGGAAAAACCATATATTAAGAGCAACCGTCAGGAGATTCCGGCTTTCGCCGGAATGACATCTGACGCACAACCGGTAACCGGCAACCGGCAACCGGTAACGGTGCGGGTGGCGGTTGTTGGAGGCGGGCCTGCAGGAATGGCGGCGGTTGGGGCGCTGGCGGCGATGCATATCGGGGTTGATTGGTATGAAAAGGAGGATAGGGTAGGCGGCAAGCTGAATAACTATCACCAGCTGTTCCCCGACCGGGTGCCGGCCAGTGAAGCGTTCGGGCAGCTTGTAAAGGGAACGTATCATAACCATATTGACCGACACCTAGGCAAGGCTATTACCTCTGTCGGAGTAAATGCCGGGCGTATAAGCCTGAATGGCAAGGATCATAAGATTGGCGAAGCGGATGCCGTGATTCTGGCTACCGGGTTTGATTTTTTTGATGCCCGCCATAAGGAGGAATTCGGATATGGAATTTATAAGCATGTAATCACCTCCGCCGATCTGGAAACCGTTTTTGCGGATGGTGATAAGTTGCTGAATGTTAACGGATCAGCCCCAGCTTCTGTCGCATTTGTTCACTGTGTGGGATCGCGGGATGAGCAGGTCGGGGTAAGTTATTGCAGCCGGCTCTGCTGTATCACCGGTATCAAGCAGGCCATTCAAATACGCAGGGAGTATCGGGAGACCCGGGTCTATAATTTTTACATTGATATGCGTGCTTTCGGCAGAGGATACGAAGAGCTTTACCGGGAAGCCCAGGAGAACCATGGCGTGCGGTTTATCCGCGGCCGGGTTTCCGAGGCCTCCGAGGATGAACAGGGACGCATCAGGGTTAAAGCTGAGGACACCCTTATGTCAAGGCCGATAAAGCTTACGGTTGACTGGCTGGTGCTGCTGATCGGGATGAGTCCCTCCTGCAGTGCGGTACTTTCCGGAAAGGGTGAGAGAGAAAAGTCATTCACCAATGCTGAGAACCCGCTCACGGGCAGCGCCGTAAAGGGGCAACCCGGTGTTTTTCTGGCCGGTTGCTGTGCGGGTCCGATGAGCATTCCGGAATCCGTGGCATCAGGACGATCGGCGGCCGTGCAGGCAGCTGAATATCTGAATAAAAAGAATGGGAATTCTGAATGAAAACGAAATTCGGCTTCGATATCCATGATAACCGTCAGATTGATCTCGATCTGGAGGATACGCGCTTTGCCGATGAGGTGGCCGTGGTGGTGAAGTCGTGGAAGGCATGCATGAAGTGCGGAGCATGTGTGGGTACCTGCCCGGTGGGGAAGGGGGTTTTAAACCTGACAGGTATAAATTACCAGCCTGCTTTAACCACCTGCCTGATGTGTGGTAAATGCCTGCTTGTTTGCCCCCGGGGTATCAATACGCGGCATCTGATTCTTGAGGTTATGAATAAATACAGGGAGTATGGAAAAGCTGTTTGATCCTTTCGTGCTTCTGTTTACTGCCGGTTTTTCCGTAACCGGAATATGGTTTATTTATAAGGTTTACAGATGGTTGGCCGGGCTCTCATCGGCCGACCGGTCGCTTGTTTTTCATGGAGTATTTAGTGCCAGACTGTGGAAAGCCCTGATCGAAACCATCTCGGAATCCCTGATTCACCGGAAGGTTTTCAGTAGGAATCCCCGGCTGGGCTATATGCACATGAGCCTGGCATTCGGTTGGTTTATGCTGATCCTGATCGGGAATATTGAGTCGACCTGGTATACCGGCGACCTGTTTAAGCCGATCTATGTTTCTGTTTTCTGGCGCTTTTTCGATCCCGGACCGGCTTTCCCACGGGCCGCCTGGCAGCCGGGATTTGCCTTCATCATGGACCTGTTTCTCCTGCTGGTACTCAGCGGGCTGCTTTTTGCCATCGTCAAGCGTTTCCGATCGCGGTTGGTGGGGCTGAAGAGAACCACCCGGCAGCAACCTGTTGACCGACTGGCTCTCACTGCCCTCTGGCTGATCTTCCCGGCCCGCCTCATCGCCGAAAGCATGACCTGCGGTGCCCACGGAACCGGCTCCTTCCTAACGGGCACCCTCGGTCATCTTTTTTCTTTCGCCTTTAGCCCTTCGCCTTTGGTTTTACCCACCTGGTGGTTCTACTCTTTTATTCTTTCGTCTTTCTTCTTTCTTCTTCCGTTCACCCGCTATGCACATATACCTTCAGAACCTGTCCTGATATTTTTGCGGCGATTTGGAGTGCGGGTGTCGATAGAGTCCCCCTCTTTTACCGACCTGAACCTGCATGCATGTTCCTCCTGCGGGATCTGTCTCGATGCCTGCCAGCTGTCGGAAGTGATGCCGGGAAAGCAGGTTCAGAGCAACTATTTCAACCGGGCGCTTCGTAATGGCGCCAACCCGCCTCACCAGTGGGATTGCCTGTTATGCGGCCGGTGCGGGAGTGCCTGTCCGGTTGGCGTTGAACTGATCCCGATCCGTCAGCTCCAGCGGCCTGATACAGGCATTGGCCGGGGCCTGCAGCTGCCCGGACTGGTAGGGAAGAACGGGCATAAGGTAACGATCCTTTATTTTGCCGGATGCATGACGCACCTCACACCGGGGATCATCAGCTCGATGCGTAAGATTTTTGATCAATCCGGTGCATCCTGGCATTTCTTTGATGCCGACGGGCAGAACTGCTGCGGTCGGCCGCTTAAGCTGGCCGGACAAACGCAGGCTGCATCGGAATTGAAAAAAAAGCTGGAACAGGACTTCCTCAGGTCGGGTGCTGGTCTCCTTGTGACCTCCTGTCCGATCTGCTTCCGGATATTCAATGAAGAGTACCGGCTGCCCGGCATGCGGGTGCTGCACCATTCCCAGTATATATCGGAACTGCTTGAATGGAAACGGATTAAGGTCGGTCCATCGGGCCTTAGCGCTGCCTATCATGAACCCTGCGAACTTGGCCGCGGCTCCGGAATCCTGGTAGAGCCCGGGTTAGTGATCCGTTCACTTTTCCATTCCGATGTAACACCTTCCGGCGAAGGCTTGTGTTGCGGGGGGAGCCTTGGCGGCGTTGCCCTGGAACCTGAGGTCAGAAAAGCTGTGGCCCGGGGGGCGGCGGAGCAGCTGACCGTCAATCATCCTGATGTTCTGATTACCGCCTGTCCGCTTTGTAAAAAGACCTTTAAACCAGTTACATCCATACCCGTTCAGGATATTGCCGAAGCTACCGCACATTACCTGATTGCCGGGTCCTCCATGCCCGAACGGCGAAAATCCACCAAGGTTCTAGGTTATGAGATTAATAAATAGCAATTTAGAGTTGCTTTTTATTTGATCATTAACCAGCCTCAAAATCAGAATAGTGCCATGAAGACCGTTTCCGTGCTGCCAGCCAGTAGTTTGGGTACCGATTTTATTCCCGTAGAATATTTACCGGATGGATGTGACCAGTATTACCAGAGAAACCGGCAGTCGGTGTGGCCGCTTGATAAATGGCGGCATCTTCGCTCCGATGAACTGGAGACCCTTGTAAAAAACCATAATACTTCTCCCGATTGGGATGATATCCTCGTTACTGACATTTTTGATCCTCGCCAGATCCGGAACACAGAATTTTTTGGGCTTGTGAGGATCGGAAGTGTCAACGATTCCGTGCTCGAACACCATGATCTCCGACTCTCTGTAGGGATTACCAACAGCCTGATTATCTCCTGTGATATCGGGGACAACGTTGCCATTCACAATGTCCGGTACCTGTCGCATTATATTGTGGGTGATCATTGTATTCTTTTCAATATCAATGAGATGAATACAACTGATCATGCCAAGTTCGGTAATGGTATTCTTAAGGAAGGAGAACCGGAATCGGTACGGGTGTGGATTGACCTGATGAATGAAACCGGCTCGCGGCAGGTTATGCCATTCAATGGGATGATCACGGCAGATGCCTACCTCTGGGCAAGGTATCGTGATGACGGGGCCCTGATGGATAAGCTGAAAAATATAACACAGAGAACTTTCGACCATCGCAGGGGGTATTATGGCACGCTTGGAACCTCTTGCGTGATCAAGAATTCCCAGATCGTGAAGGATGTTACAATCGGATCGAACTGCTATATCAAGGGGGCCAATAAACTAAAGAATGTCACGATCAATTCATCAACTGCGGAACCTACCCAGATTGGTGAAGGGGTTGAACTGGTGAACGGGATCGTGGGCTTTGGCTGCCGGATTTTTTATGGCTGCAAGGCCGTAAGGTTTATTATGGGGAACAACTCGAATCTGAAATATGGTGCACGCCTGATCAACTCCTTTCTGGGCGACAATTCTACCATTTCCTGTTGCGAAGTGCTGAATAACCTTTTATTTCCGGCGCACGAACAGCATCATAACAACTCCTTCCTGGTGGCAGCTATCGTGATGGGACAGAGCAATATCGCAGCGGGGGCCACGATCGGGTCCAACCACAACAGCAGGGCCAATGACAATGAGATCCGGGCAGGCAGGGGGTTCTGGCCGGGGCTCTGTACCAGTCTCAAGCACTCAAGCCGGTTTGCCTCGTTTGTGCTGCTATCAAAATCGGATTATATGGCTGAGCTGGATATACGACTGCCATTCTCGCTGGTCAACAATAATGTATCGGCGAACCAGCTGGAGGTAATGCCCGCCTACTGGTGGATGTACAACATGTACGCACTGGCGCGGAATGCCTGGAAATACCAGGTCCGCGACAAACGCCTGCGGAAGGTTCAGCACATTGAATATCAGGCTTTGGCTCCTGATACGGTTGAGGAGATTTTCATTGCGCGCAGGTTGCTGAGAATATGGACGGCCAAGGCGTGGTTAAGCACAAACGGTTCAGGTGGAGAAAAGTCTGAAGCAGACCTGGATACACTGGGGCATGATCTTTTATCGGGTGAAGAGAGCAAGGTGGCAGGTCTTAGAGTTCTCGGAGAACGAATGGAGAATTCAACGAGGCAATCACTCATCCTGAAACCCTATGCAGCTTACCGGGCATATCATGAAATGCTTGTGGATTATGCGGTTAAGAACCTGGTCGATTATCTGGATAAAAATCCCGGCTCCGGGTTTAATGGCATGGTAAAAGCGCTGGATGGCAACCGGTTGGAGAGCTGGGAAAATCTTGGCGGACAGCTGGTGCCGAAAACGGATGTTGACCAGTTGAGAATGGATATCGGTTCCGGCACCCTGAATTCCTGGGAAGAGATACACTGCCGTTATGAAATGTTTTGGGAGCGCTACCCGCTCGACAAGCAGCAGCATGCATACGCCACTCTGCTTGAATTGCTTGAAGCGAAAAAACTGACAGAAGATCAGTGGCA
>MEOR01000046.1:0-37646 GCA_001769295.1 Bacteroidetes bacterium GWF2_49_14
TGAATGCTCAATCTTTATTCTTAAAATCTTACGTCTTTCTTTCGCCTTTCGCCTTTATTCTTTTTGCCTTTTAACAGCATCATCACCCCGCCGATTGTAATCAGCCCGCCAACAAACTGATACCCCATCGGCAGCTTGCCGAAGTACAGGAACACCCCCAGCACAGTGAACAGCGCGGTGCTGCTCTGGATGATGGCGGCGCGGGAGGCTTCGATGTATTTGAGAGCGCTGTACTGGCCGATGGAGGTGAGGAGGGGGCCGAGAAAGGAGCCAACGGCAATGTTGAGCATGGCGGAGTTGGGTATCCGGATGGATTCGCCGAAACTGACCAGGAGGATGGCGGCGAGCAGGAAAAGCCAGACGGCCCGGTTGATGGCCATTGTGGCGGGGGTTATCCGGTGGATGAATTTCTTGGCGAGGATGGTCCGGATTGCATAGATCGAGGTGCATAGGAGCATCAGTCCGGAGCTGCCGGTGAGGTAGGAGCTCAGGGTTCCGCCCCGGTGGTAGCTGATCACGAAAGCCCCGGTGATGGTGAGGGCCACGCCGGCGATCTCCAGGCCGCGGAACCGTTCTTTCAGCAGGATCACCCCGAGCAGGGTGATGAAGATATACTCCATGTTCCGCAGGAAGGAAGGGATGGAGGGGTTGGCCGATACCTGGATGGCGGTATAGAAGGTTCCGGTGGCCAGCGTCTCCACCAACCCTAACAGCAGCAGCACTTTAAAAGTGCTGAATGGTAATGTCTGTTTTTTTCTCGATTCCCCTGACCCGAGGGTGTACAGCAGGTTCCATCCGATTGCCATGGAGAACCACCAGAAGCCGAACTGGAAGAGGCTTACCTCGTTGAGTGCGGCCTTGCTGAAAACGTATACGGTAGAGCCTGTGACGGTTGCCAGCAGGATCCAGGCGTATCCTTTCATTTCGGGTTTCAGGGTCATCCGGTGGATCAGGGTTTCGGGCAAAGGTAGCGGAAAGAACGGGCCGTGTGCTGTTGATTAACCGTTCCAACGCTTTTGCATTTTGAAGAAAATAGCTTACTTTTGCACTCCCTGGTCACATAGCCAAGTGGTTAGGCACCGGTCTGCAAAACCGGCTACAGCGGTTCGAATCCGCTTGTGACCTCAAAGCCAATCTCTTAACAATCAGTTAGTTAAATAGTTAAGAGGCTGGCTTTTTTCATTAGCCCCACCACAGCCCCACGGATCTGACAGGTTAACCTTTATCTGGGTTTACTTCAGTTGATGTTTTTTGCTCTTCAGGTGACCAAAACCGGTTGACTTGTTTTCAGTAGGTAAATCTACAGTTGAGAAAACGGGTCGATAGTTAACGGTCAGAGATTTTATTTGACAGCCCCAGCCAAGCAGCAATTTGGCATTCAATATTCGGGCATTTTTTTAACAACCTCATGGGTAACGGATCAATATATCCTGTTTCCCTGTGGTGCAAGAGAGGAATCAGACGAAATATTGAAGGACTCAGAGGGTGAGCTTCCGAAGGAGGTATGTCATAGAATCAAGGATAATAGTTGATTCTGGGATTTTCGAAAAGGCTAAAGCTGACAACTCTTTCTGATAATTACCTGCCAGGTCCTCCCAAAGTGCCGGCCATTGAAAGTACAATGGAGATTTTATTGCGGATTTTCCACACCAGTCTTCTGGTTCATCGAAAGCTTTTTGGTCATGTGACCATACTTCATTGAAATTTTGTAAAAATTCCATTGAATCGACAAATACCCTGACTTCCTCATCCAGTAAAAGAAAATGGAGATCATAGAAATGTCGAATTTTCCCATTTAACCCAGTTACAGTATCGGCCTCAAAAGAAGACCTGAATAAGGATACCATTTTTTCGACCAGGGTCTGATTTTTAGTGAGGACTTTAATACTGAACGGTGACAGGTCAAACCTGGAAATCAGATCAGGCTGGTTGTTCATGTACAAAACCGTGCTGATCAAACTTTCAATGCGCTTACTTTCGAAAGGTACTGGATTGGCGAAGGAATTTATTTCTATTATCAATTGGGCCGTTGTGCCCTGATAAAATCTCTTATCGGTGATTGTTTCGTAGGAGTATACCGATTTTCTAAAACGGGATCCCTTGCTAGATACCGTAGAATCAGTAATTTCATTAAGGTCGATGGATACTTTTTTCTCTATCTCCCGGATCAGGGTCTTAATTTGGTTGCCAGGTCTTCCAGCAGGATTGATGATTGCAATGTCAATGTCCTCTGAAAACCGGTCAATCAGTTTGAATCCTTTCGACAACGAAGTGCCACCTTTAAATACTACACTTTCATTGTATTTGCTTTCTGCCAGTCGCTTTAGTACCAGAGTTATCCAATAGTCTTTCTCTACAAAAACCGGAAGGATGTTCAACTTGTCTGAGGTTGTTTGAATGGCAGCGGCAAAGGAATTCTTATTTTGATGAAGGTTCATTGGATGTTCCATTTTTGTTTATTCGGTAATGCTCCTTCCGTCACACCTACCTGGTATTCCGATGATGGGTTAAGGGATTTATAAAGTAGTTCTGATCTTGCAGAACCAAAGATGTTCTCAAGAATTGCACCTGACAAAGCGCGGGTAGCCGGATTGTACTTTTTTGCGAGCCTTATGAATGTATCCCGGTCTGAGTCGCTGAGATTACCGATTAGTTGGGAAATGGTCAGAATTGACCGATCAACTGTTGAATCGGGTATTTCCTTGATCCTGCTAATCGCATCAAGAATTCGAAGTAAAGGAATATGTTCTTTGGATAAGGTATTAGGTTGTTTTATAAAGCGTATTTTGTACATACCCCTTGTAATGTTTTTCCTGAGGTCGTTGGTACCGATCTGAATGATGCTTGAAACTTGTGTGGTAAGCCCCAGTTGATTGTATGCAGAATAACCTGTCAGGTAGCCTATAAGCTTTCCATTTTGACTCAGTAAGTCTTTAACAATTTGAAAAGTTTCTGGCTTCAGCTCGCCAAAATCTGTGAGCCGGGGTTTGTAGAACCTGCCTGGTGAAATTTTTCTAAGCCTGCCTTGCATAACCAATCTGCTCAAGGCTTTAATCAAAGCCCCTGGATTATTAACCTCTGGAAAAATATCACTATAGGTGAAAATATATCCAATGGGGAGTCGGTTAATTCTATCAGATACTATATCAGATGTTTTCATTCAATTATTTTTCTATGGCAAAGTTAAAAAATGTCAGGTAACTACCGGTATTTACTTGACAAATACTTTTGACTCCATATTGTTGGTTAATCCACTTTGCCAACTTTTAATCATGTGTCAGGAAAGCATATACCCATCGCTTATAAGGATTATCGAACCGGACCTGGTCAGGATGAAAAACCTCAGGATCCCAGTTTTTACCGGCCCAGGTCAGGGTCTCGTCGAATTCTTCGTCTGCCGGATCTGCGAGTATCCGCAGAAGATCTGAATATCCATTGATTCCGCCACAGTCTTCCGGTGGACAGGCTCTTTCGCCATCCAGGCAGACTGGGTATTTAACGCCTTTCCCCTTATGCAGATATCCTTCAAGAATGACACGATGAACCCAGTGATCTCCATAGTCATACAAATACTCCGCCTCTTTGCCGAGTTCATCGAAGTATTGATATATCGGGATTTCCCAGCCTGGATAAACCTCCTGCAAATCGGTCGACCTTTCAAAATCCGGAATTCCGATATGATCCGCCTGCCTCTTTCCTTTTTTACGAATCTCGAAATGATGAAGATGACTATCTGTCCAACCCATAGCGTCCTGGATGGCTACGTGAAGATCCCACATATTGGCCAAAGGAAGTACCTGGATTCGTCTCCAGATTACCGGTGCTATCTCCAACAGTTCAATTTTAAACTGGTACACCTGCTTGCTCAGATACGGGAACGGTTCGGGTTTATTGTAATGCATCCGATAGCCTTTATCAGTATAGTTTTTGTCAAATCTTCCTTTCATGGAAATTGAATTTGTTGTTGAAATTAGTCAAGTTTTGTTTTTCCCAGCGTGGTGAACTAAATCTCCTGATTAACCAGTTGGAAGTTTTTGAATATCTTTTGTATTTTAACTACCCTCTAACGTGATCAGAACACCTTTAAATTGCTGGGAGGAACAATGATGGAACCTTATCTCAAAGTTTACGAATCACTGACCACCGAACAGAAAAGCGATTTCCTGCTGAAAGCCCTTGCTGCCTCGAAGCTGCTTCAAAAACAACTGGTAGGTTATTTCGGGGATCCTGGAAAGGGTTTAAGAGGCCGGGAACCCTCCTTTGATTTTCGTGTTCAGCAGGCAGCTAACCGGATACGGAAGAAACTCGACGCCATTGATCTTGAAGATCTGGACTATGGAAGTTACAGGCCCTCCGGCAGGTATATGGATCAATGGGAGGTGGATTATGAACTTGCGCAAACGGAAATCAATGAGGTAATAGCCACAATTTCAGCCGATATAGCTCTCTTTATCAGAGCCGGTGAAATGGGTTCCTTTTTGGCTGAATATACTGGGTGCATGATTGCCATCCGTCAAGCCGAAATTGATGACCCCAATTCGATCATGGAGGATCCGACGGACGAGCTTTGGGAATCATTCAGGGAAGCAACAAAGGATTTTGAGAGTGAAATACGCTCGGTGGTACTGAATCCGTCGGGGATGGGTGAGGTAGTCACAATCTTGATGGGCTGGTTCCTTAGCCACCAAAATGAGAACCTATCCACAGGGCTGCTCGACCAGCTCACCAATGTAATGGTAAAGCATTCAGGATTAACTCTTTCACCACTGAAAATGTCAGCGGAGGATTTCTGTAAGGCATCAGACTCGTTTCCCAAAACCTATCTGGCCATTTTACGGAATTCCGATATCGCAACCTGGAAAAGCGAGGCCGAGCGGCTTGCAACCTCATCTCCCGATATTGCCCGCGAACTGCTGGAATACGGGTATGAAAACGCACCGGAGTTCTTTTACCAGAAGGCAGGCCCCTTTTTCCATGTTTTCTCCCAGGAATTGTTTGAATTTCTGGCAGATCGCCTGGATCCGGTCAGGGATCGCGCACTTGCCCGGAATGTTCTGGAATATAAGGTGATAAAAAAGAATTCTCTTTCTGATTATAAAATTCTTGCCACTTTATTTGATACCGATGCCGATAAGGAGGTTCTGTTAAAAAAGCTGGAAGGCCTCTATAATGATTGCTTTTTAGTTGAGGTCCTTGAATACGAGAGGAGATATGAGGATATTCTCAAACTGGCCCGGCGACCGAACCGGTTTATTTCTGATTACGAGTTCCTGTTGGCGCCGATTGTGGATATTTACCCGGGGGAATGTTTTCAAATTATAACAAAAATGGTAAACCGGGAAATGAACTCGGAAAAACTAAGCCGCAGCAATTATGAACGGATAGCAAGCCTGCTGGGGATTATCGATAAAGTGCCAGCCATTAAACCTGAAGTCAGGGTTTTTGTCAGACAATTGATACAGGCTCACCCAAGACGATCGGCACTCCGTCAGGAATTACAAAAAATGGAATTGTTCTGATTCCCGGTTGCGGGATTTTACTTTGATCTTTCTAACAGAATTCAAGAAACCGGATCTGGTTTTCTTAAGCTTATCTGTTCGGATCAACCATATCCTCGTCTGTGGCCTGTAAGTCAATCATAGGAGGCTCAACATATCTTCAAATTTCACAAAAACGCAGACCGAGATAAGTCTTGTAGTTTTCTACGCCGGCATTATTGCAGGTTTTCATGATTTCTACTTTGAAGGATTGGATTATTTTGGTCTTAACTTTGGCTTGGTGTTAAAATGATAATCCGGAAAGTCGGTGGTTTCGTCAAATAATCAATCAAAATGAGGAAGGATCATTTTACTTATGGATCGTTGACCTTAATAGAAATTAACCGCAACCCAGGATATGTATAACCCGTAGAACGCGAATAATCTTATTCCTCCTGTTCCGGTTACAAACCGGACCCCGCTTGTGACCTCAACCTTTACAACCGATCTACCTGTTAATCAAGTAGATCGGTTTTGTATTTTGGGGAGTTGGCAAGCAGTTGGCAAGTTTTATTGGAAACTTGACTGTATCTGGTCCATTTAACCACTTCCACAATGGCTTCGAAATTCTCTTGTTGACTGGAAAAAACGGATTTGTTGCGCAGTCACCGTCGAATGAAGCTGACCAGTCCGTGCCAAGTTAGATAAACCTGGATTGAAGTGAAGTTAGAGGCAAGATTTCTGCTATGATACAGGTGGTCAGAAGATTCTGGCAACCGTTGATCAACTGGTTCGGCGGAAGGTGGTAAATAAGCCCGGCGAGAAATGGTATTTTTGTCGGCGTGTTCAACAATGGAAGAGACCCTTTTTCTGCAAGAAATGCTCAAACTCCCAAAAACAATAAACAAACACGCCAATGCAACTGTCTACCATACGGTGAGACTTTGAAACAGTAAGAATTGCAAAAATAAAATAATGAAAACCGTAATTTACATGCTCATGATAGTTACTGTTGCCAGTTGTAATTCAGGTAAAAACGGGAAGCCAATCGCAGCCAATTCAGATCTGGCGGCCACTCTTGAAAGCTATTACACTGAAAGAATGGAACTGTTCCCGTTGGAAGCCACTTACAATGGGGATGCACGCTACAACAATCTTTTGCCGGCAGATTTTACAGATGGCTACCGGATGCGGCTGAAAGATTTTTTCACAAGATATAAGCAGGCCCTCACCAGATTTGATCCAGCCACGCTGAATGACAACGATCAAAAAAGCTATAATATTCTAAACTATGAAACGGACATGGAACTCCGTGGACTTGATTTGGGTTTCATGGGAAGCACGTTTTTAAGCGACCACATCTACATCCCGTTCGACCAGTTTAACGGGTTACCGCTGATCTTCGGACAAATGGGTTCAGGCAGAGGCATCCAGCCATTCAAAACGGTAAAGGATTATGAAAACTGGCTGGAAAGAGCTGCTGCTTTTCCGGCCTGGGCCGACAGTGCAATTGAGTCATTTCAAAAAGGAATCGCCAACAATTATGTGTTACCCAAAGCGGTGGTCGTAAAAATGGTTCCCCAAATGCTGGACCTGGTTGTCGCAGATGCCGCCAAAAGCCTGTTTTATGGCCCTGTGCAGCTGATTCCGGCTGATTTCAGCGAAGCGGACAAGGAACGATTAAAGGCAGCGTATATTGATGCCATTAATAACAATATCGTGCCGGCTTATAAAAAACTGGGTGATTTCCTCCAGGCAGAATATTTGCCAAAAGCCAGAGCTACTTCTGGTTTTAACGCACTGCCGGGTGGCGATAATCTTTATACCTACCTGGTTAAATACTGGACAACTACCAATAAAACACCCGAAGAAATCTATCAAACAGGCCTTTCGGAAGTGGAACGGATCAGGAATGAAATGGAAATGGTAAAGAACCAGATTGGGTTCAAAGGCAGCCTTGATGCCCTGTTTACTTTTATGAAGACGGATAAACAGTTCATGCCGTTCAACACTCCCGAAGAGATATTGGCTGCAACCAGAAAGATACAGAAGCGGATCGATCCGAACCTGAAAAAGTTGTTTACCCATTTTCCAAAGACAAAATTCGAGATTCGCCAGACAGAAGACTTCAGGGCAGCGAGTGCAAGTGCCGAATATTATCCGGGGCTGCCAAATGGCAGCAGGCCCGGGATTTATTATATCCCCATTGTGGATGCCAAAAAATTCAATGTCACCGGTGGTATGGAAAGCACATTCCTGCATGAAGCATTGCCGGGTCATCATTTTCAGATCAGTATTCAATCTGAGAATGAAGCTTTGCCTGATTTTCGCAGGTATATCTGGTATGGAGCCTATGGTGAAGGATATGCTTTGTATTGTGAGAGTTTAGGAAAGGAACTCGGCTTATATACAGATCCTTATCAACACCTTGGTGCTTTGGGCGATGAGATGCACCGTGCCATACGACTGGTTGTGGATGTTGCCATACATACCGGTACCATGAACCGTGAGGTGGCCATAAAATACATGATGCAGAATGAGGCCGTCGATGAAGATGGTGCCGTGGCGGAGACAGAACGCTATATGGTTTATGCGGGTCAGGCTTTAAGCTACAAGACCGGTGCCCTGAAAATCCGGGAGTTAAGGAACAAATACAGCAATATGTTAGGTGATAAATTCAGCCTGGCTGCTTTTCATGATGAATTCATCAAGGACGGCTGCATGCCATTGGACATTATTGAGGGATCGATGGATAAGTGGGCGAACCAGTTTTTGGACCATAACGGAGCATAAACTCAAAAAAACAACAATAGATAAAACGGTCCCGTTGAGCAGTCCGTTACGGTTTGAATTGAGCAGTGCATTACGGACATTAAGCAGCAGGGAATCAAACCAATAACCAGATTGCTTTAGAGCCCGGAATCGACTGCTCACTGGCTCCGGAATATCTAGTCTATAAAAGGTCTTAATTTCAGGCGGATATTTCGATTCCGGTACGCAGAATTTCTTTAATCACCGGATTTGTGGAGGCGAAATCTTTTTCGTCAAATGGATGAGGCTCGACACGAGTATCAAACTTCCAGGTTAGCTTCAGCAAATTAACCTGAGTCTGGAATGGATCAGGCAATTCATTCAGGATAATTGCCAGATCAATGTCGCTGTCTTTATGGTGATTGCCACGGGCATAAGACCCATACAGGTACATCTGCTTAACGGGATACTCATGCTGCAAAAGCAATATAAGAAACTTTCGTCCTATTTCTAAAGCTGACTTTTGATCCATATCCTTTGAACCTTAACTTTTTCAAGCCAGATTGATGTAAACTCAGGGGTACACTTCTTTGAGAATGACTGTTTGTAATCATCATACCTAGCATTGAGATTGAAACCGGTGATCGTTGAGAAGTCGGTCTGCTGCTCGTCATTCAAATCCATTCCCGCACTCTCTGCAATTCTCAGAAGGTTGTGGCTATAGGGATAATTTTCATCCTTCTTTGAAATGTAGTATGCCTTGAGCAGTTTCTCCACTACGAGATGACCCATGAATAATGACCACATAAAATCCCCGGAATCATACAAATGAAGCATGGTTTGGAAATCCTTGTCTGAGGAATCCTTCCAGAATTGTATGATTTCAGCCTTGGTCATCTTTAATCTTATTACAACAAAAATACATAAATTTCCGGCAAGTATTTGGCAACAAATTTCCAATCCTGGATGAAACGGGACGGTTCTAAATGAATTTCAAATCCTGTAAAAAGTTGAGGATCATTTCAGTTAGGTTCATTATAAAATACTGAAAATCAGACAATTAGGGACACTTGCGACCCCGGCCCTTTCAACCGATCTACCTATCAATCAGATAGATCGGTTTTGTGTTTTGGGGGAGTTGGAAAGTATTTGGCAAGTTTTGGTGGAAATCGTGCACTGCCGTCTATTTATTCCTGCGACTATACCAACCGAATCTGCGGACCAGGTTTACCAGCCATGCGGGTTTTAATGGATTTGATGACTTCGGGAATCAGGGAGCTTTCTTGTTCCAGATCGTAATCATCCTGCAGCCCCAGCCAAAATTTTGCCGTTGTGCCAAAATAGGCGCTCAGCCTCAAAGCAGTATCGGCTGAAATTCTCCTGTTACCCTTGATGATCTGGGATATCCGGGTCTGAGGTATACCAATATCTTTTGATAGTCTATAGGCTGAGATGTTCATCGGGATGAGGAACTCTTCTAACAAGATCTCTCCGGGATGTATGTTTGCGAGCTTTTCCATTGCAATTTTATTTATGATAATCGATAATCTCAACGTCAGTAACCTGACTTGTTTTCCATCTGAATACTATTCTCCATTGATCATTAACACGAATGCTATAAAACCCTTTCAGGTTCCCTACAAGTTTTTCTAATCGGTTTGAAGGCGGGACTTTCAGATCATGCAGCGTTTGAGCGTTGTTGAGCATCCTGAGTTTTCGCCGGGCTACCTGTTGAATTTCAATAGGCATCTTGTGTGATTGAACGCCTTTCCAAATTATTTCAGTCTCCTTTGAACCGAATGAGATGATCATATTAACGCATTAAGATACTAACGTCAAAGATAAGTAAAGTTTTAATAATACAAAGCGGTTATTGCATTTTGGAAGGAACGGATACATTGACCAGTTCCCGCCAAATGGGGTTGGCCGGTCCCTGCCGAGCTCGCCAAAAAAATATGAGTCTGAAGTTGCAAGCCTGATGGCTGCTATGTTAAAGGTGGTAAAAAAGCCCGGGAGAATTGGCTATTCTGTCGGCGTGTCCAGCTACAGCAAATATGGTTCCATAAACAGCCCGAAAATCAATATTCGGTAATCCTGAATTTCCGCAGGACCGGTTCTTCGGCGAATTTCAGCCTTGAGGGCTGGTCGAGATACATTTTGCTTTTGATAAAGCTGGATTTGGCCGCGAGCATTCCGATTCCATTCTCGATGTTATCGTAAGGGTTGAAATTGAAATCATTGATACCGTTTCTAAATTCCATGCAAGTGTAGAAGGTTTGGTTTCCTGTCAGCAGGTCGATCCTGAAGGGGCCGAAATAGCGCCGGATTATATCTTGGCGCACTTCGAGGTTCTGGGCAAGTGTCTGGACAATAAGCTCATACGGAACCCGGATTTCGTTGTATTTTCCATTGTAAAACACTTCACTGGTTTTCTGTACACGAAACCTCCTCGCGATGGTGGTATCCTGAAACTGCTCCTTCAGGTCGAATGTTACATCGATTTCATTCCAGGCATCGCCCGACCACTGAATCCGCAAAGGCCATCCCGGATAGATGAAGATATCGGTCTGGGCCCTGTCTGGTGACCAGATCTGTGGCGGCTCCACAAAGGCGGTAGAGCATCTGGCCACCGGCAGGCCGGGCACCTCAACCACCAGTTTTATCTGACTGAAAAGGAGATGCTGTTCCATAATGGTCCAGGGTTCGTAAGGGTGAAAGATATCCAGAAGAAGATCTTTCTCGAATCGAAACAGCTGATACCCTCCGGGATCGAACATGCCGGGCTCCCCGTCACCGATTTCCCAAGGCCGGACGGGTATTTCTATGTTTTTTCCTGTACGGATTTCCTTCAGAGATACGCTGACCTTTACGGAATCGAACCGTAGGGAATCCCGGATTTGTGCGGTTTCAAAGGGAGGTTGCAGACCCGAAAAGACCCTGGCAACCCTGATGTAATGGACGGTGTCGTTGGAATCGATGATCCCATAAATTACCGGCTGCGATTTGAAATTCGCCAACTGTATAGTTGGATCTTCGGTGCAGGAATTAAGACACAATCCGATGAAAACCAAATAGTTAAATTTAAATGAATTCATCTTCAGGGC
Source organism: Bacteroidetes bacterium GWF2_49_14 (assembly GCA_001769295.1). Taxonomy (GTDB): domain Bacteria; phylum Bacteroidota; class Bacteroidia; order Bacteroidales; family UBA12481; genus UBA12481. The sequence continues at coordinate 11,333 of MEOR01000046.1, forward strand.
ACTAGTGTTCAGTAAAAATAATTAAAAATTTAGTGACGGCGACAGATGTACTTGCGTAGGACCTGTGCGCCTCTAACCTCCATCCCTTCTCGATCGACGTCATCCCCCCCGAGCCCTGCAGTGACCGGGCTTTTGGGAATTCAGGATTGGGTTAGTTTCTTTAACCTGGTTAGATAAGCCTGCCAATAATTGCGCTGGATTTTTTCACTAAGAAATGACGCCTTCACCAGGGAGGAGACCCCGGCTGTTTCCGAGGTTAGCAGCATAAAAATATCATTCACCTGCTTTTCGCTTAACCCGGCATGATGTGCCAGGGTTTCGAATTGCTGCCTTACCTTACCCCCTGCCAGATTTCCAGGCAACAGCCCGGCCTCCAAAGCAAAATCTTTATCCTCTATATGGATCCGGCTATTCAGTAAATCATAGGCTGGACTCAACCGAAAATCACCCAGAGGTGTTTCAATCAAGGAAAAGTTTTTGAAATGTGCATCTCCATTGGAAAACAGGTAATTGAATGCCAATAGCTTAAATAATTTCGGAGCTTCCAATCGGTAAGCCGGTAAATGGATTCTCATCAATTCAAACAGCTCCAAATAATTACCCTGATATTTATAGTGCTCACCATGGGTTTGTGGTGTTCTGCCGGCTAAAGAAGCAAAGTCCTCCTGAGCCCGCTTGCTTCCATCTTCTTTTACGTCAAATCGTTTGGTAAGGTAGGCAGCGTCTCCGTTTTTAAAAAAGATCAGTGCATTCTCAGCTGTTTCCAACTTAAAGACTTGACGGGCTATCTGCATCGTCAGGTGCTCATTCGCCGGCATTTCACCGGCATTTTTCCCGGCACCGGGAATGGGCTTTAAGATGTAGGTTCCCTGTTCCCCTTCCCTGATGAGGCGGAGTTTGTTCTTTACCAATAGCATGGAAAATTTTTCCTGCACGCCGGAGATAGATATGTATTTTCGGTTTTCGCTAAACTGATCATCCGTCTCCTCATTGGTTGCGGGGGAGCTGTAGGGTAAAATGTGGTGCACCCGGTGTCCGTTGAAAACCCTGTTTAAACAAGTGGTGCTGTAAGTACTGCAACCTTCCTTCAGTGTCCCCGGGCAATATCGTATTTCTGGCACACTCATTTTCCTGGTTCTGTTTTTATGACTTTTACGGCTCCGATGGTATCATTTTTAGCGGTTGTCAATAGCAAGCCGAAATGGTCATCCGGATCAATCCTCATCATTTTGCAAACAGTCATCTTATTGGATCCTTCAGGAAGCATGTGGAAGAAAAATGGGAATAGACTGGGGGAGTGGTATTCCTGCTTCGATTTAGGCAGATTTAAACAGATACCGGGCTTGCTGCTATCCGTCATCCAGGCATCGTGATACCGGAAGGAAAACGATCCATCATCCTGTTGAGCCAGCAGTCCCGCTTCCTGGTCTTTATATAAAATGCCAGCACTTCTCATTTATTCTCCTGTGTCTTTCTGATTTGCAGACTGATTTCCATCCCCAGCACATCGGCCAGCTTTTGAAGGGTTTCCAGGGTGGGATTACCTTTTCCGCTTTCCAGCTGTTTCAAAGTTCTTAATCCTACTCCGGCCAGCTCCGCAAGGGTTTCTTGCGTTACCCGCATCATTTCCCTGCGTTCCTTAAAGGTCTGTATTAGCTTCCCAGAGTGCATCATACTGCTCTTATTTGTGCAAATATACGTCTATTTTGTAAAATACAATCAAAAAGGGCAGTAAAGTGCATAAATAAACTATACACCCGAATCTGGGAAACAGATTTACCAGCCATGCGGTTCCTGATAGATTTGATCACATCAGGAATCAGGGAACTTTCTTGTTCCAGATCATAATCATCCTGAAGTCCCAGCCAGAACTTTGCCGATGTGGAAAAAACGGACATGTTGACCACACCCAGCCGAATGAAATTGACCAATCCCTGCCGAGTTGATTAAACCATCCTCCATTTGCAGTTGTAAGCCTGATGGCTAATATGATCCAGTTGATCAGCGACAGCCGGAGTCTGGTCAAAATGACCGTTTTCTCCATAGATATACTAAATATGGTACTGATATAAATACTAAAAATAGTACATTTGCAAATACGAAATATAATACAGATGTATTTACTAAAAATAATACAGGGGACAATACTTAATTATCTAACTTTTACTACAAAGGAATTGTAATGGCAACACCATCAGAGAAATTAGCACAAGCTCTTTATGAACTTCAGAAGTTGCAGAAAGATAGAAATGTTGCTGTTATAAAGGCATCGGACCTAAAAACCACTCATAAGCAACTTTTAAAAGCGAACGGCTTTATCAAGGACGTTATCAAAGGGTGGTATATTTCGACCCGTCCCGATGAGAAAAAGGGTGATACAACATCATGGGTTATGTCTTTTTGGGATTTTGCTTCAATGTATCTGAACGAACGTTTTGAGGAGGGATGGTGTCTTTCGCCCGACCAATCGTTATCACTTCATTGTGGGAACAGGATTATTCCAAAGCAGCTTCTTGTGCGTTCTCCAAAAGCAAATAACAATATCGTACAGCTTTTACACGGAACTTCTATTCTTGATTACAAACTTGATATCCCTGCAAATAATTCCAGGGTTAATCTAAACGGACTACAGGTTTATTCTCTTGAATCCGGATTGATTGCCGTTGGAACGGATTTTTATACCCGCCATGCTATTGATGCCCGAACGTGCCTGGCCATGGTCAAAGATGCATCGTTGTTATTGGAAAAGCTATTGGAAGGTGGCCACAGTGTGATTGCCGGACGTTTGGCCGGGGCTTTTCGGAATATCGGGAATGACAGAATTGTCGATAATATTCTTAAAACCATGAAATCAGCCGGATATAATGTTCGGGAGGCAGACCCTTTCACCGAACGACTGCCGGAACAGATTCTCTCAGGTCGGGAGACTTCGCCGTATGTCACTCAGACTGGTATCGGGAATTGTTTGCCCCCAACGTTGCCGTTGGGCTTGTAAAACCGGATGATTTAGCTGGGTATAGAAACAGCCAAGTCTATATCAAAGGTTCAATGCACACGCCGCTTAATCACGAAGTGGTGCGTGATGCCATTCCCGCATTATTTGAATTGATACGAAGTGAAGACGATGCGGGAGTTCGGGCAGTCTTGGGGCATTTTATCTTCGTTTACATCCACCCCTATGTGGATGGCAACGCTCGTATCGGACGTTTTCTGAAAGCAAGAATCCTTTATTTGTGGAAACGCCGACAAAAAACCGAAGTGTAGTTGGTCGGATGGATACTGTGAATCATGTAAATCTTTTTTGTAATTGTATAACTTTTTCCACCCTGATGGGAATCATCTTTGTAAGGTATTTGAATATCAGTATGGAAACTCAAAAGACAAAAACCAAACCTTTCCTTCATAACATCAGTAAGTCGCTAACTGCCTCATTAATGGCTTTTGATTTGCCGATCCTGATTGAAAGGATGAAACACACGCCAACCTGGACCATAGAGGAGCTTCATGCAGAGGTCCTTTTTAAAAGCCATGTCAGGCAGATCGTGCTTACTGCATTGCGGGCAGGTACTGAAATCGAATCCTATCAGTCAGACAGTTCAGTTACTCTTCAGGTTATTGAGGGGAAAATTAAAATTCATACCCGGAACGGATCCATAACCCTTGGGCAGGGTAAAATGCTGTTAATTAAGGAGAAAATGAAGTATAGCCTGACAACCGGGGAAGATACCGTGCTTCTTTTAACGATAGTAAAAGATACATTGTAACTTCGGGTCAGGACCGGGGAAAGTAGTGGATATCGGCAAATTTTCTGAAAAAATCATTTCAAATCATACGGAAAGGGCGTTATTATGAACATGAAAAGAATATTTGGAGGGATACTTACTGTCCTTGGAACAGGTGGCCTTATTTATGCTGCGGTTTTATTTGTCAAAAACACCGATGGGGAAGGTAATGTCAAAGCACTTATCATTTACGGTATAATCGGGCTTATATTCTTCATCGCCGGCATTGGCTTAATACGGACTACAAAAGACGAATCATAAATCCCATCGCTTGATGGGATTATCTGTCCGCTGCCTTAGTGGACACGCCGACAAAAAAACCAACCCTCGCCGGGCTATCTGACCGCCCTCCGCCGCACCATTTGATCAGCGGCCGCCGGAGTCAGCTGACCACCTGGCCCTGTTTTTACCATCCGTAAATCCAAACATTCCATCCGTTAAATCATCTATGATCAACCGGTTGTGAACCCATACCTTTCAACTCCAAACAAACTCAAACAAGAGAATCGTCATGAAAAAACTCGGTTGCATATTGACAGCGTTTTTGCTGGTCCTCGGATCTATGTTGAGCGGCCAGCAGGTTTCGAAATCCGGCGAGGAGCTCCTCAAACTTTTCGAAAACGGAAACACCACGGAGATACTTAAGATCTTTGAGGTAGACCCTCAGCAAATGAAGGCAGATCTGGGAACGGGGATGACACCCCTTCACTATGCGGCTTACTTCGGAAATGTATCGGTTTTCGAGTACCTCATGCAAAAAGGCGGGAATCTCAACACGGTGGACCAGAGGGGGCTGACTCCCGTGTGGTTCACGGTATCCGGCCAGAGGCCGGCCATGCTGAGGAAGCTAATGGCATTGGGTGCGGACCTCAGCATAAAAAATGCCCAGGGCGACAACCTGTTGTTCCGTGCCATTACGGCAAGGAATCCGGAGCTTGTTCAAATCCTTCTCGGTAACGGTTTCGATCCCAGGCAGCAAAATGGGTACAACATGTCGCCCATCGAGCACGCCACAGGGATGAATTCCGTCGAAATCATCAACCTGCTTGTTTCGAAAGGTGCAGATCTTCAGGTTCCTTCTTCCCGGATACCCCTGCTGCACCGCGCTTCTGTTTCACCTGGGGTGGATGTCCTGCATTACCTGCTGGACCGGGATTTCGATATCGATGTTAAGGATAATTCCGGCCGCACCCCTCTGATGATTGCCGTGGATTTTGGAAACCTGGCGGCAGCCCGGGCGCTCATCATGCGCGGAGCCGACATTAATCTGGCCAACTCCGAGGGAATTGTCCCCGTGCAGATTGCCGTAAAAAAGGGATCCTCCGATCTGATCGATCTCTTTATCGCCAAAAAAGCGAACCTCACGGTTGTCGACGGGCGAACGGGAAAAACCATGCTGCATGAAGCAGCGCTTCGCGGCAACTCAGCCATTGTCAGAAAACTATTGGCAGCTGGCATCCCTAAAAACGTAAAGGATAAAAATGGCTACACGGCTCTCTCCTATGCGCTGAAGTATGGAAACAAGACCTCCGCCGACATCCTGAGAAAGGCCGGAGTCGAGAATATATCATGGGAAACGAACCCGGATGATATCGCCTACCTGAATAAGGACTTAGCCAGGGACGAAGCCTACATATGGTACCTGAGGCATTCAGGATGGGCGATTAAAACAAAGTCTGCACTGCTGGTTTTCGATTATTGGGACAATGATACCCCGCCTGATGAAAAACTCCTGGCTAACGGGCATATCCGTCCCGGGGAGATCAAGGATATCCCAACCTATGTGTTCGTCAGCCATGATCACGGAGATCATTTCGATCAACAGATTCTCGACTGGAAAAGCGATATCCCGGGGATAACCTATGTATTTGGTTTTGAGCCCCAGGCCGGAGAAGGGTTCACCACGCTTGCTCCACGTACCCAAAAGAAAATTGGACCGCTCACGGTTACAACGATCCAATCCGACGATGCCGGTGTCGGTTTCGCAGTCGAAGTCGACGGGCTGACCATTTTTCATGCCGGAGATCATTCGAACAATACGCTGGAGATGAAGGACAATCCCTTTTTCCCTGAAATCGATTTCCTGGCTGAAAAGGGGATCCATCCTGATATCTCCTTTTTCCTTAACATGTACGGATGTGGTTCCTCCAATCCCGAGGCTTTTCAGAAGGGCATTTTCTACGCGGTTGACAAGTTGAAGATCAAATCCGTGCTGCCCATGCACGGGGCCGACCGGGAGTGGGTGTACGGGAATCTCGCAGAAGGAGTGGCCCAGAATAAGATCAGGGTCGATGTTGGGGCTGCCGTCAACCAGGGTGACCGGTTTTTCTTCTCGAAAGGATCGTTGGTGAGCCAGTAGTGGGAAAAACAGGTCCTTTTCCCCAGTTTTTATTTGCCTAATGATGCCAGCGAAACTACATTGATACCGTCCGGCCGGGTGTAGCTGATTCCTGTTCCGGTAATAATATTGAGCGATTTGGGCGGTTTAATTTTTCTTGTATCCAGGTTGGATACAAATTTACTGAGGATTACCGCAGCCTCATCGATTTGCGCGGTGCCGAGTTTTATTTCAAAAGCGCACCAGTCACCGTTGTATTTCTGGACAATGCTGTCCACTTCTAAACCACTGGAATCGCGGTAATGATACACTTTGGCATCGTTTGCCTGTGCATATACACGCAGGTCGTGCGTAACCAGTGATTCAAACAAAAAGCCGGTAAAATTCAAATCGTTTATCAGGGAATTCTCATCGGCTCCCAATGCAGCAACAGCCAAAGAGACATCGGTAAAATGGCGTTTTGGAGATTTTCGCAATGCGTGCGATGAACGAATATGCGTGTTCCAGGCAGGCTGGTCTTCCAGAATCATCAAGCGGTTAAGTGCGTCGAGATAATCGTAAACAGTGGGTCGGGTTATGCCAACGTTGTCTTTTTTGCGAATATCGCTTTCCAAAGCAGTAATATCCACCAGTGTTGCAGTGTTTCGAGCCAGCGATCGCAGCAAGCTTCTAACTTTTACGGGGTCGCGCCTGATATCGGAGACCCGGCTCATATCCACTTCGGTAAGCAATTCTACATACGCGCGGTTCAAGTCGGTTGCCTGATCGATTGTTTTATCTATAAGTGTTGGAAAACCACCAATAATAAGTTTCCCGATGATAAATTCCAGCTCTGTCGGTTTATCATCAATTTCAATTTTCTCACCTCTGAAGAGTTTTGCCAGACTGATTTCCCCGGAAGAAAAGCCTAATTCCTGCCACGACAGGGTGCGCATTTCCACGATGGTAAACCTACCCGCACCGGAGTGCATTTTAGCTGATTCTTCAGGGTTCGCCGAACCCGTAAGAATGAATTGGGCATTTTTCTGCCGGTTGTCAATTTCGTGGCGAATGTAGTCCCAAAGTTTGGGTTGAGCTTGCCATTCGTCGATCAGGCGAGGTGTATCACCAAGCAACAATCGTTTTGGTGCCGTGTCGATGAGAGGTGGTACATTTTCGTCTCTGTCCACATTCAAAACACTCTTGGCTATTTGCTTGGCCGATTCAGTTTTCCCACAGGCTTTTGCACCTCGAATAAGCACTGCTCCCGAAGCGTTGAGTTTCCGTATTAACTCGCTGTCTGATATACGTTCCTTGTAAATCATGGATCATCTTTATATGCAAATGTAAGATTATTTTACATATTTCAAGTATTACAATTTACAATTTATAAGCCAAACGGTTTACACTTTTTTAAGATGCTCCTGCAATCTACTGGATGATCCGACATAAAAGCCAATACTCGCCGGGCTATCTGACCGCCCTCCGCCGCGCCATGTGATCAGCGGCCGCCAGAGTCATCAGGTCACCTGGATCATTGAGGCAGAATCTTTTTCGAGATAAAGCCATGTTGCCGCGTGCTGCCTCATAATTCATGCCGGTATTGCTGGATTCCGGTTTGCGGTGCTGGCCCCCGACCAATCACTGAGAATATTGCTCAGACTTGACGGAAATTACAATCCTTCTTCCGAAAACTGTTGTCGTCCACCCTTTGAAACGGCGTATATTTGTTTCATAAACAGGTAAGACAAAAGATTATGGCAAACACAATTCTTCATAAATCGCAAAGCCGTGGCGAAGCCAATCATGGGTGGCTGCACAGCCGGCATACATTCAGCTTTGCAAACTACCACAACCCCGACCGGGTGTACTTTGGCGCACTGAGAGTATTAAACGATGATTATGTGGCCGAGGGAATGGGTTTCGGAACCCATCCGCACGACAATATGGAAATTATCTCGATTCCCCTGGAAGGAGACCTGGAGCACAGGGACAGCATGGGAAATGTATCGGTCATCAGGAAAGGTGATGTACAGGTGATGAGTGCAGGCTCAGGGATCACACACAGCGAATACAACAAGAACAAGGACAAGGCTGTGAAATTCCTTCAGATATGGGTATTCCCGAACAAGAAGAATGTTATACCCCGCTACGACCAGATTACGATTGATCCTGCACGGCGCCGAAATGAATTCCATCAGATCGTTTCCCCGTCTGGTCAGGATGCGGGGGTTTGGGTTCATCAGGATGCTTGGTTCCATCTAGGTACCTTTGACCAGGGATTTTCGATTGAATATTCGTTAAAGAAAAGCGGGAACGGGGTTTACGCTTTCCTGATCAAGGGCGATGCAACTATCGCGGGGATATCTTTGAATGAGCGCGACGGTCTTGGAATTTGGGGTACGGATAAATTTACCATTGAAGCAGGGTCAACCGATGCCGAAATATTACTCATGGAAGTTCCGATGAAGTGGTAAAATCTGAAATCCTGCAGAAGCGGGCAGGACCCATTAGTATTCGTGTTTATTCCTGAAGTCGGCCGGGTCAGCCTGTCCGGAGATGCCGCTTTGCGGATAACTTGTTTAACTCGATTTCATAATCAAACTGCAAATCCTCATGTAAGGTCGATAATGTTTTTTTGATCACTTCAATCTGACGTTGGTACATATTGGTAAGTGTGGCATTCCCGTCAATGGATGGCCTCATTTTTTTAAGTTCGCCGCAAAAACAAAGCAATAATTCCACCTCTGTTTCTTTTTTCTTTGAATATTGGATATACTTCCTGGTTGTAATCAATATCTTACGTACACTCTTTTTGATAAAAAAGAAATTCCGTTTGTTTACCTCTTTAAATCGTTCCTCAATTTCTTTTTTTACACTTTCTACATAAGCCGGCTCATCGGAAGCTTCATACAAGAGGTAAGTCAATAATTCCTTATTCTCCTTTTTGAATTTTGCCAGATGTAAACACAGGTCCAGCAGTTCACCTTTTGAACGATAGCTTAATTCCAGCTTGAGCTCACTGACAGAGGCTGCTTTCACAGATCAGATTTTAGTATTATTTGAATCTATCTTCATGCCTTGTTTTATCACGCCAGTAAAACAGCTGCTCGAAATCATGGCTGCCTGATTACTTCAGCACCACATCCAGATAAACGGAATGACGCCCGTAGGTTTCATAAAACGGCTTAAACACCACGCCGTCGATTGTAAACTCCAGCTTTGCGGGATCGCCTGATATTGACTTGCCGATATCGTTTGCATCCAGGGTGATCTTCCGCCAATCCTTACGTGGCGCTGGCTCCTGGGCGGCCAGCAAAATCGGGCCATAAAATAAGCTGGCAATATTTTGCTGATCCATCAGGGGCTCCAGATAAAAATGGAACGGCATGCGCAACTCCACTGTATCCCCGTCTTTCCATTTCCGGCTGATAGCCAGATAGCTTCCGGGCATCGCCTGCACTTTCAGACTTTTGCCGTTGATCGTCACGAAAAAACCTTTTGTGGCCCAGTTGGGTACCCGTACATGAAGCTTAAACCCGCCATTCCCGTTGATGGTCAACCGGGTGCGGTCTTCCCTGGGGAAATCCGTTGCCTGCGTCACCTTGATACTTTTTTCCGTCCAGCTGAGGGTCGACGGAATATAGAGGTTCACGTACAGCGCCTGGTTATCGGCGCTTTTGAAATAAATCGAGTTCTGCAGTTTTGTGCTGCTCTCCAGCGCCGTGCCATTGCAACAGCTAAACCCATTCATCCTGGCGTTGCCAAACTGTTTCACCGAACCTGGTCTCAGGGGCACGTGATAGGTATTGGCAGAAGTGCTTTCGTCAACCGAGGCCAGGATGTGATTGTACAGCCCCCGCTCATAATAGTCCATGTACTCCGCTCGCTGATCAAAAAGAAATAGCATGCCGGTGAGTTTGAGCATGTTGTAGGTGGCACAGGTTTCATTCTGGCCTCCCGACGAAAAGCCGTTCTCATACAGTGTTGCCGGCTGACTGGTAAAGCATTCGGCATTGGCGGGATTGCGTGCGCCGGCCACTCCCCCGATGCTGTACATATAATCCCGGGTGGTCATGTACCAGAAATTATCGGCTATCTGATAATACTCCGGAGCCTTTGTGTCGCGAAAAACCTCCAGCGCCCCGATCATCTGGGGGATATGCTGATTGGCATGCAACCCGCGGAACAGGTCGACATTTTTGGCCAGACCGTGCACATGGTCTGCATCGCCATAGAACACTTTAATATTGTCAAATATCCGTGCAACCTCCATGTATCGTGGCTCCTGGGTTAGCCGGCTGAGCCTGGCCATCGCTTCATTCATTCCCCCGAACTCGCCGGCAATATACCGGTTCCACATGCTGATCAGGGTTGGGGTGGGCAGCAGCTTCAACCGGGCATATACCCAGTCGCCCATCCCTGTTACGATCGACAGCGCTTTCTCATTGCCGCTCACTTCATAGATATCCATCAGCCCGGCCAGGATTTTGTGCAAGCTATAGTAGGGCGCCCAGATTTTAGCCTGATCCCCGCCGTAGCTCGCACCCTGTTCCAGCATGATGAACTGGTCGGGCGGATAGGCGCTGATAAACCCCTTCCCCCAGTTCCAGTAATCCGTCCGGATACCTTTCACGCTCAGATCTGAATCATAGCCCGATTTACCCGGACCCGGAGGCACTGCAGTGGGATCTGACACACAGGCGCCTCCCGCGGTTTTCGGCTGTCCCGAGAGCCGCGACAGTGCATACAGGGTATTCACCATATAGTCCATCTTGTCCGCAAAAACTGTCTGCAGCGATTTATCGTACCCGGTGCCGGCAAACGCCTGTGCGATGGCCGACAGGTAATGCCCGGTGGCATGACCCCGCAGCTTGGTTTCCTGGCTGTCCCATCCTCCCATTGGTTCGGCTCCCTTGGGCTGTTCCTGACCAAAGGCATTCCGGAACATGTACAGGAAATGGTCGGGGTTGGTTCGGGCCAGACCCGTAATGAATTTATCCCGGTTCTCGATGAACTTCGTGGGGTGTTGATGCAGATCCGTGTTTAAGGTTACCTGATCAAGCGTAAACATCTCCAGTTTACGATCGGGAGCGGCCGGCGCCTTCCCCTCTGCAATGGTGACAACCGCCCTGGGTTTCAGGGTTGTGCCCGCCACCCGGCCGGTGACCGTATAGGTGCCGGGGGCCAGCACCTCGTTGTTTTCTTTAGGCGCAGGCCAGAGCACCCGTACCTTGGGGCCATCCATCTGGTTGCTGTAAACGCCAGGCACATATCGGGGTAACCGGGGCAGATGTCCTACTTCGGTTTCCGCCCGGATATCCGGAACGGCTGTCAGATAGGCAGTATATAACTGCGGGGTGGTTTCCGGGAACCTGGGAAGATCCTTGTCCACCTCTTCGCGTACCCTTACGCCCCCCTCTTCTTTTTTCAGCGCGTTGGCATAAATCCGGGCTATCTGCTTCTCGTTCAACGGGATCCGATAGATCCGGAAATCATACAATTTGGCGTTGAGGTACGGCCCCTGGTCCGCAGCCACCGATCGGCCTATATTGAGGGTATGTGTTTCTCCCGGTGCGTTGGCGAACAGGTGATCCGGCGCGAACTCCACGTTCCTGACTTCTCCCGTGAGCGCCCCGTTAAGGTAGGTGCTCAAGGTTTTCGAAGGAACATTCAATATTACGGCAATGTGATTCCATTTATGGGCGGCAATCGCCCGGGAAGAGGTTACATATTTTCCTGATGCAGTAATAAGGTGAACCTGAAGTCCTTCCTTGCCACCGATGCCTGCCGGAGTCACGGATAACCTCGACTGGGCCGCGGTCCCAAAATCGAAAAAGAGCTGCCCACTGGTGGCCGAACGCAGGTACATCCATCCCGTGATGCTCAGCGATTCCTCTCCGGCCACCGCCTCGCCCGGGATCGTCAGAAACGCCCCACCCGCGCCAGGCAACGAGAGCACCCTTCCAAACTGGTCGTCTGGTACAAACGTGCCCGCAGAGCCCTGCAGGATGCCATGCAAATTATTGCGCGACCAATCCTTTACGTCGCCTTTAAACATATAGCGGACCACCAGCCCGGTTTCCCCGATACCATCTAAGATCTGGTCGCCGCCTTGTCCGAATGCCAAGGTTGTACTCAAACAAAAACCGAGTACAAAACCGATGAAACCCTTACTTCTCTTCATAATTCAATGCATTTAAGTCCTGATATTATCAAGGAAGGAAAGATCTCACATTTTTTTCAAATTATTCCCACTTCACAGCAGTAGCTATAGCACCCAACTTATAATATAATACTAATATCCAACTTGAATTCAGCATTAGCCGAGACCTGAATATTGTTTAATAGTATTGAAGAAATAATGCTTATAGCATTTGCCATTCCATTAAACTCTAATCGTCCGGAAGAATTCGTATCTGAATAAGAAGCAACATGTACCTCATAATTTCCCTGTTCCAAAAAGCTTAACTGATAGGTTCCATCATCGCTTACTTTAGTACTGGTAACAGCATGAGAGAACATCTCGTTCTCTGAACCTGTTGTCTCCGTTTCCTGATTATACTGATCCTTTTTATAGGCATAGACAATTAAATCAGCGTTGGAATTAAAGCTATTGTTGATCTTGCCTTTGATCAATCCGGATTCCGATTCAAGAACGACTCTGAATGCTGACTTCAATTCTGCGTCACTGGTAAATGAATAATCACTTCCAGTGTTAGCGCTATTACGTTTAATTGATTTCCGCAAGTCAAAATCAATTACGATATCAGTACTTTGATTCGAATCAATCTTGAAGCTTTTGTTGATAGTGAATTCCATTTTGGATTCTGAACTAACCGCAAGATCGTGTTTGTTGTCATCTTCTGTCATTACATAACAGCCAGGAGAATTACCAGAGGCATCCTTTTGGTAATCAAGTTCAAGAGTAACATTGTTGTAACTCTTTGCTTCAACCTCTTCTGACAAAAGAAGCTTAGTTTCACCCCTTTGATAAGCGGAAATATCTATTGTTTGCTTTTTAAAACCAGAAACAGCCTTACCATCTATCTTAACATTGGATACGGTAATAAATGTTCCTTTAATGTTGGCATCGTCAGAAGGAGCGTCAGTCATTTTAAAATTAACTTGTCCGTTTAAGGGATCCTGCATCCCATCTTCAGAGCATCGGATTACAGATAATGCAACCAGTGCCAGGACTACGATTGGAAGAATTTTTGTTTTCATAACGTTTTAAATTTAAACGGTTTTGTTATTTAGAAACATTCTTAATAAGAAAACGAACAAAAGAATGTTTTGTTGTTTCTTTTATTCACAGATGCATCAGAGCAGACTGTAACGATTTTTCAGATTCCTGCGTTATATGCATAAATTCAAACCCATGTTCAAACTGCAGCTGAAGCTGGCACTGCGCCACCTGTACCGTCACCGGTCGTTTACCTTTATCAACCTGACCGGCCTTTCGCTGGGCCTGGCCGCCTTCATTTATGTTTTGATTCTGGTGAGCCATGAAACCCGGTTCGATAATTTTTACCCGGATGGCAATCGGATCTACCGGGTTAGCTCAACCCTGGAGAATGGAGACAAGCGAATGTCGAGCGGATATTGCAACGCTCCGGCAGGTCCTGCTCTGACAGCGGAAATACCCGGCATTGAATCCTTTTGCCGGGTATCAGCCGAGAATCAGCAGAAAATGAGGGTTGGAACCGATATAATCACTACCGCACGATTCAGATATGCCGATAAGAATTTCTTTGATTTTTTCGGATTCAAGATGATTCAGGGCGATTCCGGGCGGGTGCTTGACCAGCCGGGGAGCATTGTATTGAGCCGTGCTGAAGCCATACGCATATTTGCCTCAAAAAATCCGATCGGGCAGGTGATCAAAACCCCGGAAGGGATGGAGTTCGAGGTTACCGGGGTTGCTGAGAATCCTCCGGCCAATACTCACCTGGTTTTTGATGCCGTAGCCTCTTACCTGACTCTCGAAAACCGTCCGGGGATCTATCTCGGATGGGATGGGGGATTGACTTTTCTTACGTATATCCGTCTGGGTTCTGCTATCGATCCGGTCAGCCTGGCCCAAAAATTTCCGGCATTTCTGGAAGAAAAGATCAACAAAAAATACCGTTCGGCAGGTTGGGAAATGTCGCTCGGTCTTCAGCCCATTCGCGATATTCACCTGAACAGCCATCTGGATTACGATTGTCCGACCAACAGAAGCAAATCCAATCTTTTAATAATCACAACGATAGCATTCCTGATCCTGATTCTGGCCATTATCAATTACATTAATCTTTCCACCGCGATCGCCTTCACCCGGGTACGCGAAACCGGAATGCGGAAAATCATGGGGGCTGCCGGTTCTCAGATCCGGACCCAGATTCTGGCCGAGTCCGTTGTCCTTTCGCTAATCGCCGGTTTGGTTTCAATCATCCTGCTGTTGATCTTTTACCCCATGCTGAACCTATTTACCCGATCGGATTTTACCCTGAAGGATTCCCCCCTGCTTATTGCAGCCATCAGCATTCTTGCGGCACTCCTGACCGGATTCACAGCCGGGTTTGGTCCGGCCTGGATGCTCGGCCGGCAGAAAGCGATGGCGGGAATTCAGAACACCATCATGGGCAGGCGCCGCCGGTTCTTCCGCAACGGCCTTGTATCCTTCCAGTTTTTTACGGCGGTTGTATTGATCAGCACCCTCATCCTGATTCAGAAACAAAACAGCTTTGTAAGCCAAATGGACCTGGGTTTCGACCGCCATTCGGTCGGCAGCCTGAACGTGAGCAAGGGATTTGACCTCAAGGATGCCGGCCTGGTCACCGACGAACTGAAGAAAATACCCGAAATCGCCGAAGTAAGTGTATCCAGTGAAATGCCCGGCGCCGGGGTGACATCCAACGGATACTCCCTGGAAGGCAAGGAGAATATCGAACTGATCCGGACGATCTATACCGATGAAAACTTTCTGAATTGTTATGGGATCAGGCTCAGGAAAGGGCGCGATTTCAGGGGAACAACAGCCTCCGATGCCAGCGGGTTCATTGTCAACCAGGCGTTGGTAGAGTTTGCAGGCTGGACCGACCCCATCGGGAAGAGGATCACCCGGAACCAGCCGTTTGAAGTAATCGGAGTGGTGGATGATTTTCATTTCTCTTCACTGTACGACCCCGTTACCCCCCTGATCATTTCGGTGAATCCGAGAAGCGACAGCTGGAGCTATTACTTCGTGAATATCCGGTTCAACACCGGTGATATGGCCGGGTTGCTCAACAAAGTAAGGGCGGTATGGGAAAAGACCATGCCGGATCAGCTGTTTGAATTCCAGTTCCTGGATGACTACCTTTCCACGAGTTATCAATCGTTGGGGCAGAACCAGAAAATGATCTCGCTGTTCTCCCTGCTGGCAGTCCTGATCGCCGCCATCGGACTGTTCGGGTTATCGGCCTTTATCACGGTCAGCCGCCGGAAAGAGATCGGCGTACGCAAGGTCAATGGTGCAACCTCCGGTCAGATCATGGTTTTGCTGAATTACCGGATGGTCCGCTGGGTATTGATCGGATTCATAATAGCCTGTCCGGTTGCCAATTACGTGATGGACAGATGGCTCCAAAGCTTTGCGTACAAAACGGGGATCGCCTGGTGGATTTTCCTGGTCAGCGGAGCGATGGTTTTAGTGATAGGGGTACTCACGGTATTCTGGGAATCGTACAGGTCGGCGAGACGGAATCCTGTGGAGACGCTGAGATATGAATAAAATACTGTAATGTTTCAGGCATTAATTCGTCTTACCAATGGGTTGTTCCGCTGCTACCTGAATCTAAAACGAATTTGAATTTATCACCATGATAACCAACCTCATAAAAACCGCCTTCCGGAATATTCTCAAGAAGTTTGGCTTCAGCCTGCTGAATATCCTGGGACTTACACTGGGCATTGCCAGTGCCCTGTTTCTGATTATGTATGTGGCTGATGAATTGAGTTTCGACCGCTATCACAAGAAGGCCGGGCGGATCGTCAGGGTGCAGTCACACATCAAGGAAACCGATGATGAATTCACCTGGATCATAGCCCAGGTTCCGTTCGGGCCCCAGGTAGCCACCGACTATCCGGAGGTTGAGGCGTTCAGCCGTCTTTACCAGCAGGGACCGGCCACATACAAGACGGAGGACGGTAAGGAATTCAAGGAAGACAATGTTTATGTTGCCGACTCTGCCTTCTTCGATATTTTCACGTACCGGATTTTTGAAGGCAGTGCCGATAAGGCCCTCAGGCATCCAAACGATCTGGTTCTAACCCGGACCATGGCACGCCGGTATTTTGGGAACGGGCCTGCCGTAGGCAAAACGCTGCGTTCAGGCGACCGTTTGTTTACCGTTACCGCTGTAATGGAGGATGTTCCTAAAAATTCACATGTCACGTTTGATGCCCTTATTTCAAGAGTCACTTTTGATGCTCAGGCTGGCACCTGGGGCAATTTCGGGGTTTTTACCTACCTCTTACTGAAGCAGGGTACGGATATACCCGGATTTCAGGAAAAGCTTAAGGGAATGTATGCCAAATACATGGCGTCAATTTTTGAAAACATCGGAATAAAGGTTTCGTACGAACTGACTCCGATCACGCGGATTCACCTGCATTCCGGCAGTTCACAGGAACCCGTGCCTCCGGGAAATATCCAGTATGTATATATTTTCGGATTGGTATCCTTTTTCCTGATACTGATCGCATCGCTCAATTATATCAACCTTGCCACCGCAAGGGCTACCCGCCGTGCCAAGGAAGTCAGTCTGAGAAAGGTTGTGGGGTCCGGAAGGGGCCTGCTGATCGGTCAGTTTCTGGCAGAATCGATCCTGATCACCCTCTTTTCCCTGTTGCTCGGAATCATCCTGATTTCCCTGCTTCTGCCGGTCCTGAACCAGCTATCAGGGAAGCATTTTGCCCTGGATATCCTGTATAGTCCGGTTTTCCTGGCGGCCATGGCATCCATGGTTTTGATCATCGGTATTCTCGGTGGCAGCTATCCGGCATTTTATCTGTCCCGCTTTTCACCTGTCCTGGTCATGAAGGGATCGGGTCAGTCGGGGCGCTCCGGGAGTGCGTTCCGGAAAATTCTCGTGGTATTGCAGTTTGTGATATCGGTGGGCATGATTGTATGTACCCTGATCGTTTTTAAGCAGCTCAATTACATGCAGACTATGGATCAGGGCTGGAACATGAAGGATGTGGCCACCCTCGTCCTTCCCGATAATGAGCCCGTCAGCCAGATGAGGGTTATGAAGGAAAAACTCTTGCTGAGTCCTTATGTCAAGAAAGTTGCACTTACCAATGACCGGATCGGGGAAGGGTCGGGGAAAGTGATCTTCAACATGGAAACCAGCGAAGGAATGCAGCCCCGGGGGATCAATTTCTCAATAGTTGACCAGGATTTTATTGAAACTATGGAGATTCCCATGGTCAGCGGAAGGGATTTCTCCAGTGACTTCATGTCCGACACGGTTCAGGGCGTAGTTGTAAACGAGACATTAGCGCGGCGGCTGGCATGGGATGAGCCGATCGGCAAGCGGGTTCAGCTTGGAGACGGCCGGCTGGTGATGGGAAGGGTAGTCGGGGTGATGAAGGATTATCATCAAACCGGGATGTATTCAGGGGTTGAGTCCTTGATGCTCATTTACCGGCTGGATAATCCGATACTGTACCTGAAACTTGACCCGATGAATACCGAAGCTGCCATGAAGCATGTTACGGAGGTATGGAACGGGATTTTTCCCAACAGACCCTTTGAATGCACCTTCCTTGCCGACCGGTTTAAGGAGCAATTCGGTGCCGACCGAAACCGCAGCATTGTATTCTCCAGCTTTACCCTGCTCGCGCTTTTCATCGCCTGCCTGGGCTTGCTGGGCCTGGCCTTTTTCACCGTTGAACGGAGAACCCGCGAGATCGGGGTGCGCAAGGTTTTCGGAGCTTCTTCAGCAAGCATTATCAGGCTGATCAACCGCGATTTTGTGATCCTGGTTGGGATCGCCATCGCCATCGCGCTGCCCGTTTCGGGTGTCCTTATGACGAATTGGCTGGAGGATTATGTATACCGATATCAGATGAATGTCTTTGTTTTTCTCTGGCCGGCCCTTATCACCCTCGCACTCTCGCTGATTATCGTCAGTGTTCAGTCGTGGCGGTCAGCCAATGCCAACCCGGTAGATTCGCTGAGAGATGAGTAAAAGATCCTGTCAGCAGTCTGACGCTGTAGCATTTTGGTTCAAAATTCGTCTTCGTAATAAAACCATGCCATGCTGAACAATTACCTTCTTATCGCCATTCGGAATCTCATTCGACAGAAAGGGTATTCCTTTATCAATATTATCGGACTGGCCCTTGGGATTTCAGCGGCTATGTTCATCTTCATCTGGGTAGCTGATGAGGTTTCCATGAACCGGTTTCACCTTAATACAGACCGGATTTACCGGGTGGAGCAGGACCAGGATTACGACGGTAAAACGTACCATGTAAATGTGACGCCTTACCCTTCCGGTGAAGGATGGAAAAAGGAAATTCCCGAGATCGAAACCACGGTGAGAGCTACCCAGACAGGAGCTCTGCTGACAAAATACGGTGAAAAAGCCTTTTATGAGAACGGCATAGCCTGTGTTGATTCCACATTTCTTCAGGTATTTACCTTCCCTCTGTTAAAAGGAGACCCCAATACTGCACTTCGGGAACCCTATTCGATTGTACTGACTCCTGAAATGGCGCTCAAATACTTTGGTACCGACGATCCCATCGGTAAGGTGATCATTCTGGATAATAAGTACAATTTCAAAGTGACGGGCCTTTTGAAAAAATTGCCGGTTAACACCAGTCTCAGGTTTGATTTCCTCATCCCCTTCGATTTCACAAGAACTACCGGCGCTTATGTTGATCATTGGGGATCGAACAATATCTACACCTTCGCTATGCTGTACAAAGAGGCTGATCCGGGTCCGGTTGACTCCAAGCTGACGGAATGTGTCAGAAACAATATTGATTTTACAGGCAGCGACAGGGATCCCAGTCAGTGGAAAACCAAATTCATGCTTGCACCCTTAAAAAAAATGTACCTGCATGAATATTTCGGATTCGGACATCCGGCAGGCAGGATCCAGCGGGTGATCATTTTTTCAATGATCGGGATTTTCATCCTTCTTATTGCCGCAATCAATTACATGAACCTTTCCACCGCGCGCAGTTCCAGACGGTCGAGGGAGATCGGCCTGCGAAAAGCGTTCGGCTCCCGGCGCGGTCAGCTGATCATGCAGTTCCTTGGTGAATCAGTGGTCACATCCATCGCGGCCATGGTAATTTCGGTGGTTATCATCGGGCTGCTGCTCGATCCCTTTCGACTGGTATCAGGAAAACAGATATCCGCAGATATTCTTTTAACAGGAAACTTCATACTGGGCATGATCGGGATGACGCTTATAACCGCCATTATTGCCGGAATCTATCCGTCCTTATATTTATCGGGATTTAAGCCGATGGCCATTCTAACCGGAGATCCAGGCGATTCAAAGGGAAAGGGATGGTTCCGGAAAGTGCTTGTCGTTTTTCAGTTCAGCATATCTATATTTTTAATATCCAGTACTTTATTCATATTCCGACAGGTCAGCTACATGCAAAACCGTGATCTCGGATATAACCAGAAGGATCTCTTGTATGTCCGGCTTTTCGGGGACCTGAATACCCGATACAGTGCCCTCAAACAGGCCATCAAGGGAAATCCGGATATAATCACTGTCTCCGCGGGTATACATCTGCCCATGAATATCGGCAGCAATTCGGGAAGTATCTCCTGGGATGGCAAGAGTCCCGATTTACATCCTTTAGTAAGCGTTAGCCGGGTAGACTATAACTATTCTGCTTTAATTCAGGTTCCGATCATTGCCGGGCGGGATTTTTCTGAAGAGTTTTCATCCGATATGTACAATCCTGAAACATCTTCTGGGGGCATGCTTATAAACGAATCACTGGCAAAAATTATCGGCAGGGAGGATATCATTGGAATGAACATCTCTTTTTCAGGTGTAACAGGGCCCGTTGTCGGAGTCATCCGGGACTTTCACTTTCTTTCCATGCGGACCGAGATTCCTCCGCTTGTGCTCTTTCTGTTTCCGGAAAGCCGCATGCGCTATATGATGATCAGGTTACGCCCGGGAGAGCGGGGTCCGATGATAGAGAAGCTTCGGACAACCTGGAATTCCGTAATTCCCGGCTATCCTTTTGAGTATTCATTTATTGAGGACGATTATGACCAGGTATATCAAAACGAAACTCGCTCGGGAAGCCTGATGGCCTACTTTACCGTTATGGCGATCCTGATTGCATGCCTTGGTCTGATTGGCCTATCCAGCTTTATGGCGGAAAGGAGAACACGAGAGATTGCTGTTCGCAAAACCTTTGGATCATCCAATTGGGAAATTGTTTTGTCAATGGTTACACAGTTTACAAAACTGGTATTGACAGGAGTCGCCATTGCCATTCCATTTACCTGGTATTATCTGCATGAATGGCTGAAAGATTATGCCTACCGCACTACCCTTTCGTGGTGGGTGTTTGTCCTACCGGCACTACTTGCCCTGGCCCTGGCAACGCTGATGGTTTCCTTACAGGCTATTCGTGCATCCAAAACTAATCCGGCAGTCAGTTTGAGACACCAATAAAACGATGATTGTAACAAAGAAAAATATCCTTTCGTCTTACCTTTGAAAAAACCCAAACCAAAATGGACCGGATTATTGAGAATAAATCAAAAAAAAGAAGACGAATTCTGTGGATTTCATTATCAGTATTAGTGGTTACATTCATAGTGTACCTGCTCTTCTTCACCGACCATTCCAGTAAACTTAATGTTGAGAGAGATAAACTGACCATCTCTGACGTAATCGAGGCTGAGTTCCTGGATTACATGACAGCAACCGGAAATGTTGAGCCCCTCACAACCGTATACCTCGATGCGGTGGAAGGTGGCCGGGTTGAAAAGATTCTTATCGAAGAAGGTTCCATGGTGAACGCCGGTGACATTATTCTTCGACTGACAAACCCCGACCTGAACCTGAGAATACTGACCAGCCAGGCCGATCTTGCTGAACAGGAAAACAGGTTGCGGGATACTAAAATAATGATGGAGCAGCAACGCATTGAACTTCGAAGGCAAATCATCCAATATGAATTTGACCTGATAAAACTCAACCGGACTTACCTGGCCAACAAAACGCTATTTAACCAGGGCCTGATTTCCGAGCAGGAATACCTTCTGAGTAAGGAAAATGCTGAACTTACCCAACAGACCATTCAGCTTTTCAAAGAAAAATCGGTGCAGGATTCACTTTTCAGGGCAACCCAGGTTAAGAGTCTTGAAGGGGCGTTGGACAGAATGCAGGACAATATTGAGTTGGTAAAGGACAAGCTTGAGAGTCTGAATGTTAAGGCACCCGTTACCGGCCAGCTGGGCTCTCTCGAGGCGGAAATCGGCCAGACTATTATCAGTGGTTACCGGCTCGGGCAAATTCACATATTGGACAATTTTAAGGTTACCGCTCAAATCGATGAACACTGGATCGACAGGATAAGAACCGGATTACCTGCCACACTTGAACGAAATGATCAAAATTTCAACCTCAATATTATCAAGGTCTATCCCGAAGTAAGAGGGGGCCAGTTTCAGGTCGACATGGAGTTTTCGGGAGTTAAACCTGATAATATCCGAACAGGACAAACCTATCGGATTAACGTGGAACTTGGTCAGCCAATCAAAGCCCTTCAGGTTTTAAAAGGTGGTTTCTTTGAATCAACCGGTGGACAATGGATTTATGTAGTGGATCCATCGGGACAGTTTGCAATTAAACGAACCATCCGGACCGGTCGGATGAACCCCAGGTATTACGAGATCCTTGAAGGACTGCAACCCGGAGAAAAGGTAGTTGTGAGCTCATACACCAGCTTTGGCAACAATGATAAACTGATCCTGAAATAGCATAATCGTGTTTTTGTATTAATCTAAAAATCAAACCAAATGATACAAACAATTGAACTAACCAAAGTATTCCGTACGGATGAAGTCGAGACGACTGCCTTGAATAAAGTTTCCCTCTGGATAAAAAAAGGCGAATTTGCGGCCATTATGGGCCCTTCCGGATGCGGTAAATCCACTTTACTGACTCTACTTGGTTTATTGGATAACCCGACCTCCGGACAGTTGATTTTTGATGGAAAGGAGGTGTCAAAGTATTCAGAAAAGCAGCGGACTTTGCTCAGAAAATCAAATATCGGTTTTGTGTTTCAGAGTTTTAACCTGATCGATGAATTGAATGTATTCGAGAACATTGAACTACCGCTACTGTATCAAAAAGTCCCGGTAGCCAATAGAAAAAAGATGACTGAAGAAGTGATGGAAAGGATGAGCATTTCGCACCGCAGAAAACATTTTCCGCAGCAACTTTCAGGAGGGCAGCAGCAGCGGGTTGCAATTTGCCGGGCCGTGGTGGGTAACCCTTTGCTGATCCTGGCCGATGAGCCTACCGGAAATCTTGATTCAGCAAATGGAGAAGATGTAATGAATCTGTTGAAGCAATTGAATTCTGAAGGCACCAGCATAGTCATGGTTACTCATTCACCGAAAGATGCGTCCTATGCCGGGAGGATTATCAAACTGTTCGATGGACATCTGGTCGCTGAAACTGAATAAAAACCCGAATTTTATTTAAAAAAGATGTCAAAACTCAGCAGTATAGGTTTTTTGATTGTTTTTGTTCTTTATCCGGGACCACAATGCTATTCACAAAACGCCTTAAAGCTTGAAGACTGCATTCAAATGGCTCTCGATCGGAACATCGGGCTTAAAAGGCAAGGCTTGCAGGTTGATCTCGCCAAAGACAACCTGCAAACTTCACAGGCGGCCAGATTACCGATCCTGGAAGGTTTTTATTCCCATAACATGAGTTCCGGGAAAACGGTCAACTATGAGGATTATACCTATATCAATACCCAATACCAGGATGGAAATGTAGGAATGCAGGGATCTCTTCCCCTGTTCGCAGGATTTTCGAATTGGTATCAGACCAAATCCAGCAAATACGCTTACCAATCCGAATCCGAAAGGCAGCAGGAGCTCAGGAAATCGGTGACCATTGAGGTTACCTCCGCTTTTCTGCAGATCCTCTTTAACCAGGAATTACTTGCCGTGGCAGTGGCTAAGCTCGAATCGACCCAGGAGCAGCTACGCATGAATGAAGGTTTTTTTACTGCCGGGAGAATGTCCAAAGTTGAGGTCCTAACGATGAAATCCCAGGTTGCGCAAGATAATCTATCCAAAATCCAGGCTGAGAACGATGTAAGATCAGCCTATCTTTCGCTTGCCCAGCTTCTTAATCTCGAAAATGAATCCGGACTTGCCATTCAAAGACCGGCAAGTCTGGAGGGTCCGGTTTTACCTGATATTATCGATCCCGTAAAGGTGTATGAGTTTGCCCTTAGCAATCACCCGGGAATCGCTTCAGCTGAGTTGCTCCTGAAGAGCCGGGAATCAGGATTGGCAGCCATGAGAGCCGGATTATCACCTTCAGTTTCGCTTAACGGTTTGGTTTACTCACGATATAGTGAATTGGGTGTCAACCAGCTGAACCCGACAGCAGCCTATCCCTATACCGAACAACTCAAGGACAATATGTACAGCCGGGCTTCGGTTAATGTGAGTATTCCCCTGTTCAGCCAATTCCA
Organism: Bacteroidetes bacterium GWF2_49_14; assembly: GCA_001769295.1. Classification (GTDB taxonomy): domain Bacteria; phylum Bacteroidota; class Bacteroidia; order Bacteroidales; family UBA12481; genus UBA12481. The sequence goes on from MEOR01000046.1 coordinate 35,183, forward strand.
GGTACGAAGCCGGATCAATCAGGCCAGAATCCAGGCCGATGATGCCAGGCTTTCCCTGGATCAGAAGAAACTGGCAGTACGGCAGGATATTCAGCTGGCTTACTCGGCTGCCCTAAATGCACGGGCGAAATATCAGGCAACTGAAGAGGCAATCATAAGCGCAACGGAGTCATTCAATCTGACCCGGGAGAAATACACATCCGGGCTTTCCTCTTCGGTTGACTTCAAGGTGGCTCAGAATCAACTGATTCAGGCACAACTTACACAGATCCAATCCAAATTCGAATTCATAATCCGCGCAAAGATCCTTGACCTTTATCTGGATAAGCCGATCACTCTTGAGTAAAATGCATTTTTCGCAACCCGCTTATTCCATCCTGAGACTGATGGCCGGGACCGCAATCGCTGCTTTAATGGTTTGCCCGACGATACTGAAAAAAGCGACCATCATGATGATGAAGATCGAAAAAGTGATCAGTCCGGCACCTAAATGGATCCGGTAGGTAAAGCCATTAAGCCATTCCCGGGATAAATACCAGGCCACCGGCAAAGAAACCACGACAGCGATGGAGATGGGAATGAAAAAGCTCTTCAAAATCATTCCGGTGACTGAGAGAACCGAGGCCCCCATTACTTTCCTGATCGCAATTTCTCTTGTCTTGCGCCGGATAACAAATGTAATCAGGCCGTACAATCCGATAGCAGCGATGATCAGGGTCAATATCGAAAAACTCAGGATGATTCGGCCTAAATCCGACTCGTTTTTATACAGTTTGGCATACTGATCATCCATAAAAGAGTAATCAAAGATGAAATTGTTACTGAAACGGCGAAATGTGGTATGGATATAATCCAAAGTCTGCGGGATTTCTTTATCTGATATCCTGATTAAGAACAGGTTACTATAACCCGGGTTATAGGAGAATATCATGGGCTCAATTTTATTCTTGAAGGAGGTAAAGTGAAAATCTTTCACAACCCCGATGATATGCAGGGTCTGACCCCATTTGTTCATTGTCTTCCCGAGGGGATTTTTTAGTCCGGCCATCCGGGCAGCCGTTTCATTAATGATTACCTGGTTAGCGATACCCGAAGCAAAATCAAGGGAAAAATTCCTCCCGTCCATTATTTGCATTTCTAAAAGATCCACATAATCTTCATCAATAAAATAAGTGGTTACCATAGGCAGAACGACCTTATCCCCGGTTTCTGACTCGATGGTGATATCGTTACGTTCCGACATTCTGAGGGGAAGACTGTTGGCAACCGCTGCAGAGGAGATGAGTGGATTTTTCAGGAGCTCTTTCTTGATGGCCTGGGACTGCTGACGGCTTTCCTGATTCCAGCTGCGTATGGTCAGGATGTTTTCCCGGTTATAGCCGATGTCCTGTTTTTTGACGAACCTGAGTTGTTGCTGAATGGTTACCGCGAGAATTACCAGGATAACGGAAACGCAGAATTGAAAGACGGTGAGGCCATTGCGAAATCTCAGATGCCCTTGTGGCGAACCGGACCCCAGGGAACTTTTCAGGATATTCAGCGGTTTGAATGACGAAATATACAGGGCGGGGTAGCCTCCAGCGAGGAATCCTACTGCCAGGAATAGTCCTGCAAAACTTGCTATACTCCGCCAATCAAGCAGGAATTGAAGAGGGATTCCACTCCCGGTTATTTTTGAGAAGAGAGGGAGCAGCAGGGCCACCACGACCAAAGAAATCAGGATACTCAGGAAAGTGAGGACGAAAGATTCAACAAGGAATTGTCTGATCAGCATCTGACGGGTGGCGCCCGTGATCATTCGAATACCCACCTCCTTGCTTCTGGTGTTGGCCCGTGCGGTAGCAAGATTGATGTAATTGATGCAGGCGATGGCAATAATGAGGAAGGCGATCACAACAATCATGTAGACATTCTTCCTGTCAATGGTCTGGGCCGACATAAAAGGTATTTCAGTCGAAAAACGAATATCCCTGATGGGAATCAGGAAATAGCACCGGTTCTTTGAACTTTGGGGATGGTACTTATCCACGATCGCGGTCAGCTTTTTTTCAAAATCGCCGGCAGAAGAGTGATCATCTAAATGGATGTAACTGTTGTAGTTCATGATCGACCAGGAACTTTCGATATCGGTTCGGATCGAATACATGGTAACAAAGGAGATCAGGTAATCAAATTTGAAATGCGTATTACCGGGAATATCCCTGATGATCCCGGTAACGGTAAATGCCCGCCCCTGTTCTGAGAGAATCACTTTTCCGATGGGGTCTTCGTCGCCGAACAGTTTCCCGGTCAGCGATTCAGATAGTACGATGGAGAACGGATTCATCAGGGCGGTTTCTTTATCGCCTGATTTTAAAGGGAAACTGAATGCCTTCAAGAAATCCCGGTCGGCATACAATCCCTGTTCCACCAGGACCTTTTCCCCGTATTTCAGGGGAGATTCAACCTCTTTCGTCCTTACGGC
>MEOR01000046.1:37653-47133 GCA_001769295.1 Bacteroidetes bacterium GWF2_49_14
ACCTCCTGGAATTCTTTCTTAATGGTAGGAGCGACTATTCCCGAAGTTGCGGCAAAAGAGTTTGAACTTCCTGATTCCGTGTCGATTTTTTTTTGTCCAAGCAGAAATATTCTGTCGCTTTTTTTAAAGCAAGAATCATAATTCAGCTCGTACCGGGCATATAATGTCAGAAGAATGAAACTGGCCATCCCCAAAACCAGGCTGCAAAGGCCAATAAAGGTTACGCCTTTATATTTATTCAGATTTCTGACCGATAGTTTTAAATAGTTGAGAAACAAGATATTGGTTTTCATTCGATTCCATTTTGGGTTTATTTCTGCAATTAAGACGAAAAGGAATCGGGGAATGCTGCAATCTGTTTGCCGACCGGGAAACAAACCGTGGATCATTCGTACTCTGATCACTCAAATCATGACCTTCAGCTTCTGAAAGAAGAGGTATAACTGTTTCGTTCAGTATAGAAAACTTTGGTTATACAGGGACTGGCCATAACGACTCTGGGATACGGGTTTACCAGCCATGCGGGTCCTGATGGATTTGATCACTTCAGGAATCAATGATTACAATACCGATTCTCCATAAACTTTACCAACCGTACCACCATTACCTAATTTAAGAAGATCAGCCCCAAAGACGTTACCGGCATTTATTCTGTTAATATTTCCATTCTCAACATGAATCAATGAACCTCCGATTTCAGAGCCAAGGATATTATTTAATTGAACGGTTTCAATTTCAGAGCCATTATTTAACAGCAGACTGTTTATCCGGTTAGCATAAATACTATTCATAAACAGTGTGTTGATTTTACCGGTATTGAATGTCTCAATCAGGCACCCTTTTTGTTCGCTTTCTGATGATCTTACTATCTCAACATCTCTCACGACCATGTTACCGACTTCAGCCATGATCTTAATATAACTCGCATTGGACGCCTTATTATCTGTTTCATAAACATGGAGTCCGTCAACTACCAGTGATTTAATGCAGGTATTCTTCGGCTCACTGTTTGGCCAGCCAACATCCAGTATTGACCGGGCATCAGATGGATTATGATGAATAATGTTCTTCAATATCAGGCTTTCGATTCTTCCTCCCAACCGGAAAAGAAAAGGTGTTGTGTACGTGTAGTTAGGTTTGGAATGCTGCAGATTTATCGTGTCAAAAACAATACTCCCGAAATTACCGCCCTTCCCTTCAAAGAAAGGATTAATATAAAAACCAAAACTCCTGTATGTACCTGTGACATTTTTTATGATTACCCGGTCCAACCGGCCGTCGTCGCGGGAAAGAAGCCGGATGCCCTGATCCGCGTTATTGAGGAACACTCCATCGATTAAGACATCCGTAATACTTGACACACTATCGTTTTCATCGGGAGCCAATGCAATAAAATCATCGCCGGAGGTTCCCTGGATATTCCGCATTGTCAGGTATTGCCCGGGCCCCCAAAAATGAATTCCATCCTGATTTTCAGCCTGCATGTAACCAGGCAGTTCTATTGAGATGTTTTCCATGTTGACACGATACCAATTTGCAACAAGCATGGCAAAAGTGCGTTGATCGCGAATGGTAACATCACGGACAGTAAGGTTCTCCACCCCATAAAATTCCATCCCGATCACCCATATTTCTTTACCTTGTTCAGTCAAATGGTGCACCTGATTCTTACAATTCTGGTTGTATGTGCCGCCCTGAAGGGTAATATTTTTATCTCTCCGCTCTCCTGTTTTGTTCAAATTCGCATTTTGTATGACTGAACGGTTCGATTGGGCCGCGAGAAAGAATCCGCAGGACGAATTCAAACATTCGATGGTAGTATTAGAATGTATATTGATTCCACGGATGAGTGCAGCTCCATCCATAATGAAGTGTAGGTTGCCTGTTTCCAATGCTTTATCCAGGATTGACTGAATCTCGTTAGTTTCATCGGTTCCACCACCCGTATGTACGTTACTGTCGAGTTTTAAACCTGCACGACTTGCATAAATAACATTCGGACTGACAGAGTTATTCAGTATGTTATCATCAACTATTTTGTTGGTATCCATTGCACCAGCGGTGAATGCATTTAATAAAACACCACCGGAAGCTGCACCGGCCACTATGCCTAGAACTTTTCGCCTTTTCATAGATTCTGCATTTGTTGAGGATTCCTTAGATATCAGGTTAGATATTGAGATGAGTAAAAATAGTAATATTAAAATATACCTTAAAGACTTATGGCTACGTGAATTTGGGCGGCCGAATTACAACGACAGCGGTTGGTTAACATTTTCAACCGAAGGCAGTCGAATGGATCTGATGAAAGCTGATTTTTCGATCGGCGTGTCCACACGAATCGGGCGAGACCGTCAAAAAAAACAGCAGCCTTCAGGAAGCTGCTGTTCAGGGAATCGTTTAAAGGGAGAATTAATGTCAGTCCGGAAACGTTGTTGAATTGGAACAGGCCTTATATAAGTCCTTCATCTGACTTAACGTTATAGTGAACATTCCAGGCATTGATGAACCGAGTTGCCCGTATTTGACTTTATGCTGGACTTCATTAGGTTTTGAGCGAACGAACTTACCCAACGACATGTTTTCCATTGTCAGGGCTTTGCCATCTGCTCCATGGCAGGATGCACAATTGGCAGCAAAAAATGTTTTACCGTTTCCTTCATTTCCATCCTTTCCAATGTTAGCAAATGAGACCGAACCAGTGGGATAAACACCCGTGTAGGTTGCATCGTATAGCTGGGAAACATCAAACATTCCTTCTTTGAGGAATTTAACGATATCCCAGATCTGGGTGTCCGACAGTATCTGGGTAAGATTCGGCATTTTATCCCCTTCAGCAGCATTGGTTGCCGGATTATAGGTGGTCAGGTCGTACCCAATATCGCGCCTTTCTTCCGACTTTTTCATAGCATTAAAGAGCTCGGTAAAAGATTTCGTTTGGGAGACCTGGTAAAGGTTGGTTGATGCAATATTCGGCCGTGAGGTTTTGGCGGCCCTATTAATATAAGATCCGCTGTTTCCCAAACCGTCCCAGGCATGACACTGTTTACACCTGAAAAAATCGGATGATGCCTTGAATTTAGCCATGTTTGGGCTGTTCTGGTCGTATGCGGCCTCAATGCTGAAGAAATTGTCGTAGAGAATGCCGCCTTTAGAGATGCTGGCGTTGTCATAGGTCTCCTGGTTCGGATCCACTTTATTACAACCGGTGAAAATGGCAATGCCTACAAATGCAAAAGCAAAGAACCAATTAGTCTTTCTCATAATGATAGAATTTAAAATTTGACAATAGATGTGATTATAGAAATATGTCAATTGTTTTCCATTAGTTCCTTAAGCGTACGGTTCTCCATGAAATTTTTAATCTGTGTATTCATTTCAAACCAGAAATCTTTAGACGGACAAGTTGCTGACCTCTTGCATTCGCTTGTTTCGCAAAAACAATTAACCAGTTGTAATTCGGGGCTGAATGCCCGGTAGATTTGATACACTGTTATGTCGTCTGGTTTTCTGGCCAAAATGTAGCCACTGCCTTTTCCCCCGTGATTGATGATTAAGTTGGCATTTTTCAGGCCGCTTATAATAGAGTCAAGGTAGTTGAGAGGTATTTCTTGCCTCTCGGCAATTTCCCTTTGCAACACAGCACCGGAATTCCTGCCAATCTCAATAACCGCTCTCAATCCATAACGAACGTTGGTATTGATTTTCATTATCCTAGTAATTCAAGTGAATTAGTTGGATACAAATATATAAATATAACCATATAAACATAACAAACTATGTGGAAAAATCGGAATGTGTCTTAAGTTCAAGTAATTAATAGTGAAAATGACGGCGGATATGTGCAAACAATAATCGATACAAATGTCAGGGAAGTCTGTAACATTGTTTCGACCAGGAGGAAAGGCTTCTTCTGATTTACGGGGCGGGCCATGTTTGGCAGCTTCGCCAATTATCGGAGCCGAGTGGCTCTTTCCCTGATAATGGCTTTATACGCCTCCTTAAAATCAGCGCTTAAAAAGCTTATATCTATTTGCTGTTCCCACTGTGGCAGTGCTTTCTGCATCTTAGTGAAGATGTTTTGCTGCTGTTTGTCTGCGACCTTCAATGTGTTCATGGCTGCCACAAAATCCTGCTTCCGGAGTTTCTTCTTTTTACCGTTCAGAGTCAATGCAAGATCTTCATCATCTGAAGGATTAACCAAAGCTGTGTTGACAAGGTCGTAAGCCGGTGATAAGGTCATCCCCAATCCGGGTTGATCCAGCAGGGAGAAATTTTTCAGGTGCATATCTGCATTGCCTGTCAGAAATGAAAACAACACCAGTTCAAAAAAATTTACAAGGTCCAGTCCGGGTGTGGCGGAGTACCTTAGAATGGTCTTGCCGATTTGCTCATAACTGCCGTGGTATTTGTCTTCCGTTAGTCTTTCCGTTAATTGGCACATATCTTCCATGGCCAGTTTACCCTTTTTGTTGCGGTCCATACGGCTGGTAATATAGGCCAGATTTCCTGATTTCAGCCTGATTAAGCTATGCGGAGCTGTCCTTATCCTGGCCAGCTGTGCCAGGTGCATGGTCAGATCTTCAACTTCCGGTAACTGTGGATATAGAGCAGCAGGTGGTTTTAGTATAAATCCTCCCCACAGACCAACAATCGTAAACTTTTTTTCTGTTCCCTCCTTATTGTTACCGGTTATGTGCAACGACAATTTGGCCTTCTATTTTTATGGCTGCCTTTTGCATCTTGCTGAATCTTGAATCCGGATTTTTGAATTACTAATCTTTGGGGGGGGCCTTCAGGACGGCTCCCACTTCATACCCAAAGAGTTGCAGTACCTGGTTAACTTTATCCAACCGTAGACTTTGCTTACCCTGTTCCATCTCACGGATGAAGCGCAAGCCCACACCTGCTTTTTCGGCCAGTTCAGGCTGTGTCAGCTGCACCGCTTTTCGTTTTTCTTTTACAAAACTTGCCAGATTCATGTTTATACCCTTTAGGGTGCAAAAATAATATAATTAACGAAAATTATACCTTATAGGGTATAATTGGAACAACCAGAAATATGATCAGTGCCCGCCGTTTCGGGTTTACCCGTTTGTAACAATGTTTGGACTGGGTCGTGTTAAAAGAAATCGATATCAAAATGAAACAAGTCTTTATCCCCCTGTTGCTGTTAGGTCTGATTCTTAGTTCCTGTTCCAGAACAGAAAGATCTGATCAATCGGGCCAAACTGATACCCTGGAGAACCCCCTGATTGATCCCGCCTATTTTGCCGGAAAACATAAGGCTAAGGTCATGGTACTTGGGGTTTTTCACTTTGCAAATCCCGGGCTCGATGCATATAAGCCCAGATTTGTCTTCGATATCCTCGACCCTGCTCGTCAGAAGGAATTGGAGGAGGTATTGGATAAACTAGCGGCTTATCGTCCGACTAAAATAATGATTGAGTGGAAGAGAATAGAAGATGATAGCATTACAAATGATCGCTATCAAAAATTCCTTTCAGGTGGTTTTTCACTGGACGATAAAACCAACGAAGTATACCAGATTGGATTCAAGCTTGCCCGGAAATTGAATCATTCACGAATCTTTTGCTCGGATGCGGGAACGAACTGGTGCGGCGCCGATCTGGACTGGGAAGCCTTTAATGAAGAAGTCTACCTGAAATCCAAAGGGCAGTATGAAAAAGCTAAACGGTATTCATACACCCGACTATATGAGTATCTGGATTCACTGAAAACGGTACAGACACTTACCGGGCATCTCAGAACACTGAATATCTCGGCTAACAGGTTGAAGGATCATCAGGCCTACCTCACAGACATTAACAGAGGGGCCGGTGACAATTATTACGGTGCTGACATGGTAGCCAACTGGTATCGCCGCAACTTGAGGATTTTTTCAAACGTGCATGACCTGACCGATTTCGACCAGGAGGAAAGGCTTCTTCTGATTTACGGAGCGGGCCATGTTTGGCAGCTTCGCCAGTTATTCTCCGATTCGCCAGATTATGACTATGTTGAAGTTAGCGACTTTCTTTCAAGATAGTTGCCTGCTCCAGCCCCGATTTGCTACCTTTGGGTTCCCATTTTTTTCAACATGCTCCGCAAATCATTATTTCTCCTGATGTTTGGCCTGCTTACTGCCGGCCACGTTTCCGCCCAATGGAACCTCATCAACCCGCTTCCCACCAATAATAACCTGAAGGACATGATCTTCCTGAATACCAGTAAGGGTGTGGCGGTTGGAATGAGCGGCACCATCCTCACAACCTCAAATGGTGGAGATATCTGGAAAACTGTTCCTTTCCATTCCTTTACAAACCTCAATTCGGTTGCATCGCCCGATTCGGATGCGGTTTTTATCTGCGGGGACAACGGCCTGCTTATTAAAACCGATTTTAGTTTTATCCTTATAGATACTCTTGAATCCGGCCAATACGGAAATCTGAATAAGATCCTTTTCCTTAACCATTCGGTCGGGTTTTGCATTGGCAATGACCGGCTGATCCTGAAGACCACCGATGCCGGACGGCACTGGATTCCTGTCACTTTCGGCTATAAAGGCGACCTGGTGGACCTCTCATTTCCGGATGACTCGGTAGGTTACCTGGCAGGTAGCTTTTACACTCCTTTCAGCGAGTATTCCGCCACACTTCTGATCACCCGCGACCAGGGTACCTCCTGGAATCTGGTCGATTCGCTGAAGTTTACGCCCAACGCCATCTGTTTCACGGATTCCCTTACAGGATTCATCGCCAGCTATGATCTCCTGAAAACCACGGATGGAGGGAAAAGCTGGTCGGCCGACACCCTGCCGGATTATTACTTTCTGGATGTCTGCTTTCAGGATAAGCAAAACGGGTGGGCGATCAGTTACGAGGGGAACCTGGTTAAGACCATGGATGGCGGGAATTCCTGGAACCGGATCACCCGTAACGGGACCTCTAATCATATCCTGGTACTAGATCAGGATACCCTTTTTACCTATGGATACGGAGGGGATATCTGGGTGAGCCGGGATGGCGGAATGCAGTGGACAGAGACCGGCCAGGGCAACAGGAATCCTTTGTCTGTCATCAGTTTTGTGGATGATAAAAGGGGGTTTATCCTGGGCGACAGTGTGTTGTACCGGACAACCGATGCCGGTGTGAACTGGCAAATGGAGGATCACACTGCCGGGAACATCGATGATGCCGCCTTTGCCAACAAAGACCGATGTCTGGCGCTCGCCTGGAGAGGTACCTGGCTGACCACTGACGGATGCAGGACCTGGCACCAGGTGAATGTTTCACTACCGAGAGCTGTTTACGGATGCGCGTTCGCTGACGAAAGTACGGCCTATATCACCGGTGTGGAATACGGTCATTTCTTTAGCTATGCGGTGGTGCTGAAATCAATTGATGGCGGCGAAACCTGGACCACAGATTCCCTGCCCGGCAAGCCATTGATCAGGGAACTGCATTTCATGCCCGACGGTACCGGGTTTGCCATGGGATTTTCCGGGGGGCTTTACAAAACGCCTGATGCTGGAAAATCCTGGGAGCAGATTGCGGGAATGCCTGTCAGGACAGCTTTCCGGAAGATGAATTTCCCGACCATGGAAACCGGCTATGCGACCGGCGTATTCACAGACACCTCAGGAAGGCCCTACAATGTTATTTGCAAAACCATTGATGCCGGAAACCAATGGGCGCAGGTGTTTCTAGAAGACACCAGCTTCAGGCCCGAGTATTCAGGAGTGTACTTTGTTGATGAATCCAAGGGTTATGTAACAGGTTCCGAAGGTTTTATCCTGAAAACCACAGATGGCGGCACCTCATGGACAAAAGATTTCTCAACCAACGGATTATATGCTATCGGAGGAACCGGTGGCCGAATCTGGGCCATTGGCGCTTACGGGACCATCCTGTCCAATCAGATTGATTCAGGGCTGGGTATTCCGGATTCGGCTTCACGGCTGAATCTTATCAAGGCCATTTACCCAAACCCTTTCCAGCGACAGGTGGAAGTTAACCTGTCACTCGATCAGCAGGGCCCTGTACGGATCACCGTTACCGATCTTACCGGGCGCCGGATGCTTGATCTTACCCTGATTTTCTCTGCCGGCGAATCTACCTGGACATTTGACGGAAGTCATCTCGCTCCTGGGGTCTATATACTGAACCTTAGTTCCGGCTTGGGTTTCAGTTCAGCGCGGATGCTGAAGATAAGCAGGGAGTGAGCGGATCCGAATATTTTTTGCTTTAGGTTTCCATCGATCCAGACCCGGCAACCTCCTGACTGTCAATTGAAGAGAGTGAATTGTCAATTGGCAAAAACTTAGGGTTAGGATTTTATTTTGCCTGATGTTTTATTGCCCGGAGCGCATCGCAGCGGGAGTGTGAGCTATCCGGGTTCGGATGGATTTAATCACTTCAGGGTTGAGTGTACCTTCAAATTCCAAATCATAATCATCCTGCAGCCCCAGCCAGAACTTGGCGGTTGTTCCAAAATAGGCACTTAGCCGTAGGGCCGTGTCGGCCGTGATTCTCCGGTTTCCCTTGATAATCTGGGAAATTCGGGTTTGAGGGATATCAAGATCTTTTGATAAGCGATAGGCAGAGATGTTCATCGGGACCAGGAATTCTTCCAGTAAAATCTCTCCGGGATGAATGTTTGCGAGCTTTTCCATTTCAATTCTATTTATGATAGTCAACAATCTCAACGTCGGTAACCTGGCTTGCTTTCCACCTGAAAATGATTCTCCATTGGTCATTGACCCGTATACTATGATATCCTTTCAGGTTCCCGGCCAGTTTCTCCAGATGGTTCGAAGGCGGAACTTTCAGATCATGAAGCGTTTGAGCGTTGTTAAGCATTCTGAGTTTTCGTCTGGCAACCTGTTGAATTTCAACAGGAATCTTAAGCGACATATTACCATTCCAGATATTCTCTGCCGCTTTTGAACCAAAGGAAATGATCATACTAACGCTTTAAGATACTAACGCCAAAGATATGTAAAAATTGTATGCAACTATCAATAACTCCGTATATCGGTTCAAACTTTTCATTTCAATTTTATATCGTAGGCCACCAGCGCATTGGTGTGCCTCAGGTACAGAATTCCGTTGTGAATGACCGGGTGAGCCCAGAAAGGACCGTTGTTCCCCAGGGTTACCTGGAAGGTGCTGATCAGGTCGAACTTATCGGGGTTGGCTTTAAGAAGTCCTACGTTTCCTTTCTTTTCTTCATAAATGTACAGGAGCCCTTCTGCGGCAATGATTGAACCCTTGCAATTCCAGGGCTCTTCCCACATTTTCTTTCCGGTTTTCCAGTCAATGCAGCACCAGTTGCCGTTGCCGTTATTCAGCCAGTTGGCGCCATAGAGATATCCGTCGATCAGGACGGCTCCTCCGTGATGGACATCCAAAACTTTATCGGACCAAATCACTTCAGCGCTTTTTAGGTCTTCAGCGATCTTGATCATCTTGCCGCCCT
>MEOR01000047.1:0-303 GCA_001769295.1 Bacteroidetes bacterium GWF2_49_14
GACGGAGGATGACGGACGACGGACGGAAGATATAGACGATTTGGGGTTTGGGGTATCGGGTTTGAGGTATCGGGTTTCGGGTATCGGGTTTCGGGTATCGGTTGTTGGGATCGGGGCTCTCCGATGTCATCCTGACGAAAGTCAGGATCCCCCGCCACACCCACACCCACACCCACACCCATCTCGGGGATCCCGGCCTTCGCCGGGATGACAGTTCTAACTCCCCATACCCCATACCCCGTACCCCATACCCCATACCCCATACCCCATACCCCATACCCCATACCCCATACCCCATGCCCC
>MEOR01000047.1:334-1710 GCA_001769295.1 Bacteroidetes bacterium GWF2_49_14
ATCGGACTCGGGCCGCTCGAGTTTGAACGGAACAAGGAGCTGATAGGGAAATATCTGCCAACCGGGGAAGCCCGGGTGGTGGATGTGGGAGGCGGCACCGGGAAATACTCCGAATGGCTGGCAAACCTGGGCCACCGGGTGGTCATGGTTGACCCGGTTCTGAAACATGTGAAACTGGCGCAGAAAAGATCCGCAAAATTGCGGCATAAGTTCATGGTTCAGCAGGGTGAGGCGCGCGATCTGGAGATCCCCGACGGGTTCGCCGATCTGGTGATTCTTCATGGGCCGCTCTATCACCTGCGGAAAGAAAACGAAAGAATCCGGGCGATCCGGGAAGCCCGGCGGATCACAAAGGATAACGGCATCATCCTGGGGTTCGCCATCAACTATACAGCATCCACCCTGGTTGCCTTGCTGCAGGGTATCCTCCATGAGGAGGGAATCCTGGATATGTGCCTCTCGGAATTATCCTCGGGCCGGCACTATGCACCTGATAACATGCCCGGCATCCTGCCCGAAGCCTGCTACCACCGGCCGGAAGAACTGCGCTCGGAGTTTGAATCGGCCGGACTCCGTATACTCGGCCTCCACGCCGTGGAAGGGATCATCTGGCTGGAAAAAAACTATTTCACCATCCGCGCCAATGAAGAAAAGTTCAACCATCTGCGCGCCATCCTGAAAATAACCGAAACCGACCCGAACCTCCTCGCCTTCAGCCCGCACATGATGATCGCGGGGAAAAAGGAATGATAGACTCATTTTTAAATACTAAATCCCTGATGATTAGCAAGATAATTGGCGCCTGCGCGATACTTCTCTTTACCGGCCTGATGCTCAGCGCTCAGGAGGCAACCGGAATTCAGTCGGCCATGCGGGCGATGAGTAAAGAAACAGATCCCCATAAAAGTGTCGGGATAAAAAATCGGATTATAAACGATTTTAAACTGGACAGCATAAAAGATTCTGAAACCATTGATTTGCTGAATGGCAATGTGGCCATAGCCTTTGCAATGAAAAAGGACTATGCGGAGTTCACGAATTATATCGGCCTGATCAAAAACAAATTCAATCAGACTTCCATGCTGAGCATGGCCGCCAATGAACTTCTGGATAAAAATATTGATGCCGGTTACGCCTGCATTATTGCAAAGGAAACCCTGGACCGGTATTTTGCTTTTAAGGATGATCCGGAGGCACGACCCGACGGGTACACAAAGGAGGACTGGGAGAGGTTTATGGACTTTGCCAGGTTCCCTTATTACGACACCTATGCAAAATCATTGTTTGCGCTCAAAAGGTATGATGAAGCCATTCAATATCAGCGCATGTCCCTGGATGACAAACCAGAAGAGGGAATGCCCGGTTCGGTGGAGCGG
>MEOR01000047.1:1964-31932 GCA_001769295.1 Bacteroidetes bacterium GWF2_49_14
CAATGGCAAACAGGTTCGTTTATCGGACTACAGAGGGAAAATTGTGATCCTGGATTTATGGGCAACCTGGTGCGTCCCTTGTATTGCCTCGTTTCCAGCGATGCAAAAAGAGATTGAAAAACACCCTGATGTTATTTTCCTGTTTATTGCGGTTGATGAAAAAGGAGATCATGCCGTGGACCGGGTAAAAGCATTCATCAATAAAAACAAATATCCTTTTCATGTACTTATGGATGAACCACTTAACGGAACTTCCGGAAAAAATAAGATCACCTCCTCCTATAAGCCGGCTGGAATTCCAACAAAATATTTTATCGACAAAGATGGTCAACTCCGATATACTACCCGGGGCTTTGACACCGACTCGGAGCTGATCAATGAAATCGATGCGCTGATTGCCATCCTGAAGGGTTTATGATGAGGTGGATCTTTTATCTGCCATTTGTTCTGGCTGTGTCCCGCATCCACCTCACCCCCGGCCCCTCTCCCGCGCTCCCTGCGGTCGCGGGAGAGGGGAGTGTGCTTCGAGGGTTGATGATCGAACTAGACAAAAAGGATCCAGACAATAAATCTTGGCACTACCCATGCCCCGGAGCCGACACCCCTCTCCCGCGACCGCAGGGAGCGCGGGAGAGGGGCCGGGGGTGAGGTGGATGATGCCGGATCCGTGAAATTTGAACGACCCTGAACCAACTGATCAATAAATTGTTAGTAAATCAGTATAACACCGACTAACAATGGAAAAAACAATGAACTTGTCACCCGAATCTCGCGAAGAGCTGCTGAACCTGCTCAAGGCCCGGTTTGAGAAGAATATGAATCGCCATTTGGGCATCGGATGGCCTGATATTCAGGCTAAGCTGGAAGCCAATCCCGAAAAGCTATGGTCGCTCAGTGAAATGGAAAAAACCGGCGGCGAGCCGGATGTGGTGGGACAGTATCCCAAATCGGGCGAATATATTTTCTGCGATTGCGCGGCGGAAACTCCCAAGGACCGCCGGAGCTTTTGTTACGACCGTGAAGCCCTGGAATCCAGGAAAGAGTTTAAACCCGCAAACAACGCCGTAGGCATGGCCGCCGACATGGGCATTGAACTCTTATCGGAAGAACAATACCGGGACCTGCAGAAGCTTGGGAATTTTGATCTCAAAACATCGAGCTGGGTGAAAACCCCTCCTGAGATCCGAAAACTCGGCGGCGCCCTCTTCTGCGACCGCCGCTACAACCATGTGTTTGTCTATCACAACGGCGCTGAATCCTATTATGCCGTAAGGGGATTCCGCGGCTCGCTGAAGGTTTAGAGAAGATCTTCATGAAACGGTAACGAAGACCGGTTTTAGTTGCAGAATTGACATTTTGTACGTTAATTTGTACTTTATTTTGTACAAATAAAAAATTATGATAGCAACAACCATTTCAGATTTTAGGAAAGACATCAAAAGATATCTTGACCGGGTGACAAATAACTTTGAAACGCTGATTATCAATCGGGGCAAGGATTCAGGGGTGGTGGTCATCTCGTTGGAAGAGTATAATTCCCTCACAGCTACCCAACATGAGCTATCCTCGAGAAAAAATGCAGAAAGGCTTGATTCAGCGATAGAAAAACTTGAAAAGGGGTCCTCATTTCAAAAAGAGCTTCTTGACTGATGAAATACATTTTCGTTGGAGAATCCTGGGAGGACTATTTGTATTGGCAATCAACCGACAGGAAAATTCTGAAAAGAATCAATGAACTGTTAAAGGATATCTCCCGCACACCATACACTGGGATAGGAAAACCAGAGCCCCTTAAGTATAGATATAAAGGGTTCTGGTCAAGAAGAATCAACAGTGAACACCGATTGATCTACAAGGTTGTTAACGACGAAATCTGGATCGCGAAATGTCGGTTCCATTATGAATAATAATAAAGAAGAACGGTATCCCGGTTTATTCATCTGGTGTTTGTCAAGATCCATCCGTTTCAGGACGGAAATGGTCGCGCTGTCCGGTTGATCGAGAAATGGTTCTTACTGGTTAAATTGGGCGAGAGAGCCCACTCGATTCAGCTTGAGAAGAATTACTACCAAAAATTGACTGATTATTATCGGAATATCAAAAGCTTCGGCTTGGAGTATGTGACCCTGAATTATCACAAAAGTATTGATTTTCTGCTGATTACGGAACAATCCATGGGCGAGGAATAATACAGGCAAGTTGAAATGAAACATCCTACTACTTGAATTCTGATAATTTTTACCACGGCACCAGGGCCGACCTGAAACCCGGCGACCTGATCGAACCCGGCTTTAGTTCCAACTACGGCAGCCGGAAGAAGGCCTCCTTCGTCTATCTCACCGCCACCCTGGATGCTGCGGTTTGGGGCGCTGAGCTGGCACATGGCGAAGGTCGCGGCAGGATTTACCTCGTGGAACCCACCGGTCCGATTGAAGATGATCCCAACCTTACCGACAAGAAATTTCCCGGCAATCCAACAAAATCATACCGTACACGGAATCCACTCCGGATTTTGGGTGAAGTCACAGACTGGACGGGTCACACCCCGGAACAGCTGAAGGCCATGCTGGATGGACTTGAGCGGATTAAGCAACTGGGTATTGAGGCAATTGAGGACTGACTAATAATGTTGCCATTTCAGAAATATACATGCAATAAGCAATGTCAGATGACAAAATGAAATTTGAAAATTCATGGGGCAACCAGACAAGAGCTGAATCCTATTCGAGACTTGAGTTCCCTAATACCTATTATTTGGCATACCGCGATTTACCTGAAATAATTGCGAGGCATGTGACAGTCAACCGGGCAGTTGATTTTGGATGCGGGACCGGACGATCAACAAGGTTTTTAAAACGCCTTGGTTTTGATGTTACCGGAATAGATATATCTCAGGACATGCTTGACATAGCCAAAAAGTTTGACATATCAGGAAATTACCAATTAGTTACCAATGGCAATTACGAACATCTTGGGGTCGGACAATTTGACCTGGTACAATGCATTTTTACTTTTGATAATATCCCGGGTTGGGAGAATCGAACAAACATTCTGAAAGGTTTAGGGAAATTACTGAACAGAACCGGGAAAATACTTTGTCTTGACTCTACACCGGAACTATACACAAATGAGTGGGCGTCATTCACAACGAAGGAATTTCCGGAAAACCTGAATGCCAAAACGGGCGATATAGTACGTGACATTATGCTTGACATTGATGACCGGAGACCGGTAGAAGATATCTTTTGGACTGTGGCAGATTACCACAAATTGTTCAATTTGGCCGGCTTGGCGATAGAAGCTACCTTTAAACCATTAGGACACGAGAACGAACCATTTGAATGGATTTCGGAAAAAGCGATAGCTCCGTGGATGATTTTTGTCCTAAAAAAGGATATTACATAAAGCAGAAATGCTTAAAAAGTGATAAATGCTGAATAATACTGGATACTATGGCAGAATTAAAAACACAACAGAATAATGCCAATGTGATTGAATTTATCAACCAATTTGCTGATAACGATCAAAAACGTAAGGATAGTTTTGAGCTGTTAAAACTTATGCAAGATTTTACAGGTTGCGAGCCAAAAATGTGGGGACCATCCATTATAGGGTTTGGCAGCTTTCATTACAAATCAGAGAGAAGCCGTCAGGAAGGTGATTGGCCCCTGATAGGTTTTTCACCCAGAAAGGCAGCTATTTCACTCTATGTATTTACTGGAGCCAAAGAGCATGAATACCTGTTGGAAGGTTTGGGCAAATTTAAAATGGGAAAAGCATGCATTTACGTCAAGAAACTATCCGACATCAATCAAGATGTTCTCAAGAAACTAATGACAGAGACTATAGTATTTTTACAAACGAAGTACAAATAGTAATCAGCAGGAAACGAACAAAATCAGTCCATACGATGTGACTGACGGGACGAAGCCGTTTACGACCGGCGACCGACGAGAAAGAAGTGAGAGATTCGACTTTAGAGTTCCGAATTCCGAAGTTAAAGATTCAAGTATCCCTCTGGCAGAACCAGCAACCAGCAACCCGCAACCAGCAACCAGCACCATGAACGCCACCAACACACAAAATGAGCGGATAGCCAGGATGGCCGTCTCCGCCGTTTATCCGATGTACATCTCCAAAGTGGAAAAGAAAGGCCGCACCAAAGCCGAACTGGATCAGGTAATCGAATGGCTCACCGGGTTTGGTCCGGAGAAACTCCAGGATCTACTCGATAAGAAAGCCACATTTGAATCCTTCTTCCGGGAGGCAACCCTGAACCCCAATGCCCGCCTCATCACCGGCCTGATCTGCGGCTATCGGGTCGAGGAAATCGAAGATCCCCTCACACAGAAGGTCCGCTATCTGGATAAACTGGTCGATGAGCTGGCCAAAGGCAGAACGATGGAAAAGATTCTGCGGACCCGGTAAGGGTGTAGGAAAACTCCTGATGATTGACGCACTGAAAAACGGTTCGTCCAAATTTAGACACTAATAAAAACATGAAACTCTTTCTGCCCCTATTCCTGCTTTTGATAACGACGGCATGCAATAAGGATCCAAACAAAATGGATAGTCCTGAAGCTTGTTTTTCCTGGTTACCCGAGTTGAAAAATTATGTGGGTGATTCCGTATATTTTAAGAACTGCTCCAAATACGCTGACCGTTACCTGTGGGCATTTGGAGATCATGTAACCTGTACCCTGTTTGAACCCGTCCATGTGTTTGCCACAGAGGGCGTATTTCAGGTATCCTTGGCGGCCACCGGAAGTGAAGTGACTGATACAGTTACCCGGAGCATCGACATAACGGTGAGGCCAGCCCCAACCTATCGGAGGATCATTCATAACAAGGAGCTGGTATCCGTTGGCCGCGGTGGTCTTTTTACCCAGGATCTGGATGTCGATGGAGATGGGACCTCCGATTACCAGTTCAAGATAGATTCATGGTCACAGCTATCGGGAGCAGGATGGTCGACCGGAAGTATAACAGGCATCCACGGTACATTCGGAGTCAATGCTTTCACCATTCCGGACACAACTTTTCTGTCGAAAAAGTGGCAGGTTTTAGACGGAGCCTATTGGGGCAAAAAAATTGCGATCATCCGGACGGATACAGAATCCTGCCGCCGGATCAGCGACAAGGATACGGTCCTGGTAGTTGATTCGATTGACCGCATAACCCCGTTCGGTCAGGAGGAATTGCTTGATACCGGTCCGCTCTGGACCACCAACGAACTATTTTTCTGGAACTCCCGCGGCTATGGTATGGGATTGTGGGAGGAGAGAAGCAATGCGGATTCGGTTTGGTTGATGACACGCGGAAATAAGATCGATCATTGCCATGATTTCCCTCCGGACACTTCATACATCGGAATCCGGTATTATAACGGCAACCAGATCAAAAGCGGATGGATCAGGGTGCTCGTCAAGACCGGCAGGATCCTGATCCTCGATACCGGCATCATGGAATAACCCTTACGCCATCTTACCAAATAACCAGCAACCAGCAACAAGCAACCAGCAACCTTCTTCCATGAACAAGCAACCAGCAACCAACAACCAGCAACTACTCCTCTGCCTCCTGCTCCTCATTTCCACCTCACTCTTCGCCCAGCAGGAGAAAAGAGTCTTTAACATTCCCCCGATAGACCCGCAGATCGTGGTTGACCAGGATCTCATGACCTGGAAAGATTACAAGCTCATTCCGGGGCACAACTGGGCCTCGCCCTCCCTCAAACCCGCGAGATCAATCAGGATCGCCCTCGTGGCCATCGATTTTCCGGATCAGCCGTTTGTGATTACGCTGCCGAAGCATTCCGATCCGTTCGGGAATCCGCAGATCGATCCGGTCCCGCGTGAGAAGGTGGCGCAGTTTTATGCCGATTTCTGGAACACCCCCTCCGAGGTGAACCATGGCCAGACGATCAACGGCTACTGGATGGAGCAATCGAGGGGCCAGGTGGGGGTGGCGAAGATCGTTGCGTTCGGGCCCTACCGGATGCCCAAAAACTTGTGGGAATATGGCTGCAATGAATGGGGGCAGGCGAATGCCACGCCCACCGGCGTACCCGCCCGCGGCCGCATGGAGCGCGACTGTGATTCCGTCTGGAAGGCTGAGGCCGGCGATCTGTTAAAGAATTACGATGCCATCCTGCGGATTTATGCCGGATACGACGAGACCGGCATCTGGCAGGAGTTCGGGGAGATGAAATTCCGCTCGAAGGAGGATATCCCGGCGGAATGGGGCAATCCCGATCCCACGAAACCCCGGTGGATCAAGACCCGGTATGTCGACTGGACCTCCTGGAAGGCCGGGGCGCAGCAGTGGGGCCTCTCGTCCATGCGCCAGGGCGAGAATTCCGGAACCATCACCCATGAGATCGGGCACTACCTGTTCCGTACAGGCGACAATAACAACAACCCCTACGTGCAGCCCTACCGGCGTGTGGGATCGGGCCCCTGGGACATGATGGACCGCGGCAGCTTCAACGGTCCCGAGGGGCCGCACAGCCGCTGGAAGGTGCCTGCCGTGGCCGGGGCTTCCATGCCGGCCGGACTCATGCTCCGCCAGAAAATGAATTTTAAGTTTGTTTCCGATAATCAGGTCCTGATACTCAACCGCAACGAGCTGGCCAGATCCGGACTGGTGGTGGCCACCCTCACCGCCCGGGCCGCCGATCCGCTCCCCGGCACCTATGCCGGCATCGTGGTTCGGCTCGATGGCGATGCCCCGCAGGACCGTGCACCCGAAACCGATCCCGCCCAGGATCCCCTGTCGCCCGGCAAATCCACCTTTAACTTCTATTCCGTTGAAGTGGTTCAGCGCATCGGCTACGACTCCTTTACACCCGATAATGGCGTCCTGATCGCCAAAAACAAGGACCGGGAAGGTCCTAACGGCGGCCCCAACGGGTTCAACTGTTTCAACTGGGTGATCGACGCCCATCCCGAAGATATTCAGATGACCGACTACCTGAAGCCCGGCGATGGCACCCCCGTTATGCGCACCCCGGCCGATTACCGTCAGCTCAACGATGCCCTCTTCCATACCGGCACAAACTCCGGCAGTCGGGCCGAATGGATCGACACCCCCAATCGCCTGCATTTCTACATTATCGACAAACACACCAGTCCCGATGGCATCCTCTCCTACACCGTCGGCATCCGCTCCCTCGACGGCCCCGGACCCCAACAGCACGGCGTAACCGTCATACCCGTCCAAAAACCCATAACCCCCGATGAAATCCCTTCCGTCACCTACGCAATCACAAATACCGGAAAGCCCGCTTCTGCAGATTCAACACTGATATCCGGTCCGGCAGGAACCCTTCTGAACAACGACATCTATCGGGTTTTATCCAACATAACCGGCGAAGGCAATGCCACCCACCTCTCCAACGAACTCATCGCCATCCCTTTCGGAGAAACCCGGGAGGTAACAGTCTATGTCAGTTTCGATGAAAAAGGCAGCCAGGAGATGACCCTGCATCTTCGGGTAACCTCCGAAAGTGATCCCACTGCAACGGTTCTGTTTCCCTTAACAATCCGGAAAAGAAAGTAGAGTAAGAATCTCATTTGCAATCGGTTCCGATATAAGTCGCCCGGAAAGGGTCCGGGTTTCAAAACATATTGGAGGCTCAACTTGTATGAATATAGTTGCATGCATGAAACAAACATTGATTTTTTTGTTTTCTGGTGTCCAATAAATTCTGATAAATGACAACTATGACAACACAATCCAAGAACCCGTTTACCTGGGTGGAAATCTATGTAAAAGACATGAGCAGGGCTCAAAAGTTCTACGAAACCGTTTTACAAATCAAAATGATTCCCATGCAAACTCCGGGGGAATTTAGTGATCTGGAGATGCTCAGCTTTCCTTGGGCTGAAGGCGGAGACAATATCAGCGGGGCATTGTGTAAAACCAGCCTGATGGAACCTGGGTCTGGCGGAACGGTAGTGTATTTTACTTGTGATGATTGTGCAACAGAAACATCAAGAGTAGAAAGTGCAGGAGGACAAGTATTGAAACAAAAATTCCCCATTGGTGAACATGGATTCTGTAGCATTTGTATGGACACCGAAGGCAACACAATTGGATTACACTCAATGAAGCAGACAATAGGCTAGCGAAACACGAAATTGGAACAAAAGAAAAGCCAACAGTGTTGAAGACACCGCCACTGACGAGTGAATACACAATGCATGTTGACCAAAAAGACGGTATGGACTAAAAAAGGGACTTCGCGGAAGATTTGGAATGTACATTCCTCCACTAATGGAAGCACTTGGACTTGCAGAAGTAACCCACGATCCAAAGGGGAATAAAATGAGAGTCAAAATGGCAACTGAATTGACAAAAGCTGAGGGAAATGTCAAATTATAAGATACCTTTCGCAATACAGCCATTTCGTGAAGGAAATGCCAGAACAGGCAGAATTTTGACCCTTTTAATCTTACTTCAAAAGGGACTCCTGGAATTACCGATTCTCTATTTGAGTGCCTGCATAATCAAAAGAAAACTCCCACATATTAGAAAAGAAACCGTAGAGAAAATCCTTGAACAACCCTATACCAGCCCTAAAAAAATAATGGGGCAGGATATAAAAAGTCTGAATACAGCGAAAAAGTACCTCAATCAGATGGAGGAATTAGGAATAATGAGTTCAACAAAAATCGGGAAAGAAATTGTCTATTTAAATATTGATCTATTTAACTTACTATCAGAATCTTGAAAATCGTAATAACAATGAAAAAGACAACCTTGATAATTCTTGCATTTACCATGACATTCGCTCTTGGCTACGCTTTTAAGTCAATCACAACGAAAACTGATAACCATCAGCAATCCATAAAAAAAGTAACCGGAATTGGCGGTATTTTCTTCAAGTGTAAAGACCCAAAAAAAATCAGGGAATGGTATGAAACCAATCTTGGTTTGAATACGAATCAATATGGGGCAGTTTTTGAATGGAGACAGGGAGCTGACACTACCAAAAAAGGGTTTAGCCAATGGAGTCCATTTAATGATAAAACCAAATATTTTGAACCGTCAACCAAGGACTTTATGATTAATTACAGAGTTGAAAATATAGAAGCGCTTATCGAACAACTGAACAAAAACGGAGTAACCGTTGTTGACACCATTGTGACAGTTGAATATGGCAAATTCGTTCACATCATGGACATAGAAGGCAACAAAATTGAATTATGGGAGCCAAACGATATAGAATTTGAAAAACTTGGCGTTCAGATAGGCGCAAAGACTACCAAATAATTATTTCTAAACTAAAAAAAACCAGCAATTAAATAATAAGATGCTCAAAAAAATCATTCACACAGACCAATCCAAAACAACAATCATAATCCGCTTGCTTGTCGGAGTAGTATTTTTATCAGAAGGCATTCAGAAATTTTTATTTCCTGACATTCTTGGAGCAGGACGATTTGAGAAAATCGGGTTGCCTTCGCCTGAATTTTTAGGAAGTTTTGTTGGCACATTTGAAATCTTATGCGGAGCATTGATTTTACTTGGCTTGTTTACCCGCCTGGCAAGTATTCCGCTCATAATCATTATGCTTGTTGCTATTGCTACCACAAAGGCAGATGTTTTAGCTAATCAAGGTTTTTGGGAAATGATGCACGGAAGCAGAACGGATTGGTCAATGTTGCTTGGCAGTATATTTCTGTTAATCAAAGGTGGTGGCTATTGGTCAGTTGATAATAAACTAGATAGCGCAAAAACTTAATTGGAAATAGTAGTTATTGAACGCGCTGATGAAATTGACAGGCTCTTGAAATGGCTAAATTCATCAATATGAAAGACTTATGTACAATCTCCCATACCACAAAGAACACAACGAACAGGTAATTAAAGAATTTGTTGAACAGTATCCCTTTGCTTTTTTAACGGGATGTGATTCAGAAAACCGACCAGTTGCAACACAAGTGCCTGTTTTCCTTGAAAATAAGGATGGCAGAAAGGTGCTCAGAGGGCATATTATGAAAAACACGGATCACCACAGAGCTTTTTTACATAATGAAAATGTACTTGCCGTATTTTCAGGTAAGCACACCTATGTAAGTGGCACCTGGTATAGTAATCCACGTACTCCATCTACCTGGAATTATATGAGTGTTCACATTAAAGGAATCATTAGATTTTTAGAAGAGGGAGAACTTGCAGATGTACTCAGAATGACATCACTTCATTTTGAAGGTCAGAATCAGCACTCAACAACAGTCTTTGACAACCTGCCTTCAGAATTTAAACAACGGGTAATGGGAGCAATTGTAGCTTTTGAAATCGAGGTAACGGCTATCGACACTGTATTCAAATTAAGTCAGGACCGGGATGCTGAAAGCTATCAAAATATCATTAAGAAGCTTACAGAACAAGATGAAGATGGCCGGGTGATCGCAGCTGAGATGGAAAAAAGAGCAAAAAAATTATTCCCTGGTAATGAGTAATGGTCTAATTGAACGCGCCGATGAAATTGAAGGCTCTGCCGACCGGGAAATGAATTGTTGATTATACGTACTCTGATATAAATTAGAGTCTTACGGTTTTAAATAACTATTCATTCTTACCGGCAGAGGTTGTTTGTTTAATCGGCTTGACCAGATAACACAGTCGACAACAGCACGAAAGGCTAACAGCAAGTTTGCGAAACTCTATGACAACAAGGCAAACAATGAATGGACGGACAAATAATAGATCCAAATGAACATCTTTAGAATGACTTTGAACGCAATTCTTCTTTTCAGCATCCTGACAGTGTTTTCATCTTGTAATGGACAAAATCAAAACACCGAAAGTTTTTCTGAAACCACAATTAATATTGGCGACACTGTTTTAGAACTTGATAAGAGTATATGGGTTATTTTTCAAGACAAGAATAACAACTATTGGTTCGGTAGCAATGGAAATGGAGTATATTTTTATGACGGAAAAACCTTAAAGCAGTACACCACGAAAAACGGGTTATCCAACAACGCGATAAGAGGTATTCAAGAGGATAAGTCGGGCAATATTTTTTTAGATACCCCTTATGGAGTAACCAAATTTGACGGAGAAAAATTTATTTCATTAAAACATGTCAAATCACCGAATAACCAATGGAAATTAGAACCTGACGACTTATGGTTCAAAGGCAATGGAGATATACCTGGTGCTTATCGGTATGATGGAGACTCATTGTATCTTTTAGAATTTACAGCATTCAAACCACAAGCAAATATCCCTGCCTATGGTGTTTTCGGTATTTACAAAGACAAACCAGGGAATATTTGGTTTGGAACTCTATCTGCTGGCGTTTGCCGATTCGATGGAGTATCATTAAATTGGATGTACGAAAAAGAATTGTCTGTTCTTGATGACGGTAGAGTTCCTGCAGTTCGCGCTATTATCGAAGATAAAGACGGATTTTTTTGGTTCAGTAACACAATTAGCCGATATAGAATTCAACACAATGACTCGAAAGGACAAAAAACAATTGAATACGAAAAATTAAAAGGAACTGATTCATTTCAACAGCAGGTTAAAATGGAGCTTCCTTATTTTAATTCTGCTTTAACCGATAATGAAAAAAGAGACCTGTGGATGACTAATTATAATGAAGGAGTTTGGAAATATAATGGGGAAAGCCTAATCAATTATCGAATAAAAGATGGTGAAACGGATGTATTGATTATCTCAATCTACAAAGACAATCAAGGCCTTCTTTGGCTAGGAACAAACAATGCAGGAGTTTACAAATTCAATGGTAAGACATTTGAAAAATTCAGGCCATTACGGAAGAGCAGCTCCTGACATCGTATTCTAAATTGAAATCATGCTCTTATACTTTTTAAAGACGGAAGGCCTGAATTCAAATTGAAACTGATAAGTTCAAAACAATTCGACAAATGACTTGTTCAACTTCACTATAGACGAATGGACAAATAACCTGTGAGACAATATTTCAAACGAAGCCAGAACCGCTTACAACTTCAAACTGACGAATAAGAAATGAGCATCTTTACAATCTATAGCAAAATGACACTGAAGACAAAAGTGATTTTGGTTTTTGCATTTATTCAAATGCTTGTTTCAACCCTTGCATCTGCTCATCCTGGCTCTGGAATAATCGTTGATAAATATGGACAGATTTACTTTACTGATACAGGCAAAGGAGTTTGGAAAATTGATGTGCAGGGTAAACTTACCTACTTGCCCGCATCAAGATTTCACTGGATGACTATTGATGCAACCGGATACTTCGCAGAATCATCGAAAAATTTTGGGCAGTATTTTGAAAGAGTAACTCCGCAAAGCAGTATACCTGCTCTTATTATGTGTTCTGACTTTCCCCTTGTTGTTAATAAGGACGGAAACATTTATTATGCTGATACGAGACCAGGTTTTGCACAAATTATCAAAAGAACACCTGACGGAAAGGAATCGGTATTAGTGAGCAATAAGATATTTGAGTTCATAAGCGGTATAGCTGTTGGTACTGACGGCTCACTTTATATCACCGAGGCGAGCAATGCTAATGCTAACACAATCCGAAAGATTACAATGAGTGGAACAATATCAATCATTGCGACCTTTGTTGGAAAAAGCGACATCGATTTACCATTGGAAACAGTGCCTTCCTATTGCCGTGGATTAGCTGTTGATTCCACAGGGACTATTTATGTGGCAGCAACAGGAAGTCGTAGCGTCCTCAAGATAACTCCTCAGGGTAAAGTAACAACGATTCTGCAGACAACAAGTCCTTGGTCACCGACAGGTGTTGCAGTTTTTAATGGCATAGTGCATGTGTTAGAATGGCACGATGTTACTGCTGAAAATCTGGAAGTGCGAAGTGCATGGATACCGAGAGTTAGAAAAATCGGAGCTGATGGAAAAGTAACAACTGTTGCAACTGTATCTCGATAATTGAAAAGTAGGTTGTGCCTTATGATAAAAACAACCGGATTGGAAATTACAGATATGTTTGGAGATTACTCTTATGGAAAATTTGATGAAGAGACAAGCAACTTTATGATTTATAAAATGATAAAAAAATAAACCATGAACGTACAAGGACAAATCAAAGAGTATATTACTAGTCAGCCTGAACCAAAACGCAGCGACATGCAAGAGTTGCACCGTATCATTCTGGAAGTAATGCCAGCATGTAAATTATGGTTCCTGGATGGTAAAAACAATGAAAATAAAACTGTTTCTAATCCTAATATTGGATATGGGCTTTACACCATAAAATATGCTGATGGAAAAACCAGAGAGTTTTATCAAATCGGTATTAGTGCAAACAAAACCGGGATCTCTGTCTATATCCTTGGTATCAATGATAAGACATACTTAGCCAAAACGTATGGGGAAAAAATAGGCAAGGCGAGCGTGACCGGGTATTGCATTAAGTTCAAAACTCTAAAAGATATAAACATTGAAATACTTGAAGCGGCAATACGATATAGGGTTCAGGTGAGGCAATAGAGGACTGATTTTAATACGACACAACAGACGACAAAAACATACCGCTAATAAATAGGACTCCCTATAAGTGTTCTCCCTCTGCCTTTTCCACCAATCCTTTTATCTTCGCTACCACAAATCGAGTCTTAAAATGAAAAACCTCCTGATATCGATTCTCCTGGTTCTTATCGGAACGTCCGGCATGGGCCAATCAGCTAAAGTGAAGAATGTGATCCTGTTTATTCCCGATGGCACCAGTGTGGACGTGCTGTCGCTGGCCCGCTGGTATAACGGGAACCAGCCGCTGGCCCTGGATGAAATCGTGTGCGGGCTGTCGAAAACCTATTCGGCCGACAGCACAATCGCCGATTCGGCTCCCGGGGGAACGGCTCTGGCAACGGGCTCGAAATCCTTATCAGGATATGTGGGAGTTAGTCGCGACAGCCTGCCGCAGGTATCGCTCTTCGAGCTGGCCCGGATGCAGGGAAAATCCACCGGGATCGCAGTCACCTGCGAATTCCCGCATGCCACACCGGCCGATTTTGTTTGCCACTATCCCGCTCGCAGCTATTCATCCAGCGATATTCTGATCCGCCAGTTCGTGTACAACAGCCCGTCGGTGGTGTTCGCCGGCGGGGGACATTATCTGTCGAACTACCTCAAAAAGCCCTACAGCCTGAAAGACACACTCCAAAACCGTGGCTTCCGGATCCTTACCGACCGCCAGTCGTTCGATGCCATAACCTCCGAAAACGTGTGGGCTCTATTTAACGACTGGGCCGGCAATTCCCGCTACCTCTCGCACGATGCCGACCGGAATCCCGCACAGGAGCCCTCCCTCGCTGAAATGACCCGTAAAGCCATTGAAATCCTGAGCAAAAATCCGAAAGGATTCTTCCTGATGGTCGAAGGAAGTCAGGTCGACTGGGCGGCGCATGCGAATGAGCCGTTTGCGCTGATCACCGATTTTCTCGCTTTCGATCAGGCAGTGGCCGAAGGTCTGAAATTCGCCAAAGCCGATGGTCAAACCCTCGTGGTAGTATGCCCCGATCATGGCAATGGCGGCATCAGCATGGGCAACCTGCAGTCGGGCTACTCGCCGGTCACCCCGTACGAAAAGACCGAATACGACAATCTGAATATCCACACCAAAATCGTTGAACCCCTGAGAGCCATCCAGTGGTCGGGGCGTAAAACCGCCCAGCGGATACTGGCCGACAGCGCAGCTTTTTTTACCACACATACTGCACTTCTGGCCGACACACTGGCCCTGCGGTATAACCTCACCCTCCCGGCCGATTCACTCCTGACAATCGGGAAGATCGTCCGAATGCCTGGCTGGTCGGCCGACAAGAAACGGGATAACCTGGAAAACTGGCTCGGAACCCGGTTCAGTGAACAGCATTTCATCGGCTGGACCACCACCGGGCACACCGGGGAAGACGTGGTCCTTGGGGTGTATGCTCCCAATGGCGTAACCCGGCTTACGGGTATCGTTCAGAATACCGATGTGGCACGATACATCAGCCATACCGCCGGATTTGGAGATCTGGATTCCGATGAGAATCTCTATGTCCCCGCCGGTGCCGGCACTCAATATCCCCATTACAAAGCCCGCCTCACCGATCAGGGCCTGGTGTTTGACCACCAGTCGGGAAAACCGGAACGCTGCATCACCGTTCCCGGAAATACCGACTACTATCTCCTTGGACAAAAGAAGATCTCTGTCAAATCATTGATTGTTACTATAATAGACAGATACTTCCTTCCACCGGAGCTGGTGAAAATATTGGCGCAATAAGGCAAATCATGATAAAAAAGTATATATGTAACATTATTGAGATACCATTACTATATCTTTTTTTTCGAAGGAATTATAAGCAACAGAAGTTGTTTATGAAAGAGACCATTTTATTGGATACAGAGGGCATTAAACAACAAAAAGATCAAAGTTTAACTGAAAAAGACATCAGGAAAATCAAGCATTATTATGGATTGGCAGTACCAATAATAGGAGAAATATTTTGCGTATTAAGAGGGAATAGAATAACCCTTTCAGAAAGAAAAACCCTCACCTATTTGGGTGGATTAACCGGGCTATTTGATGATTTTTTTGATGAAAAACATACACCAGAAAACCACATTAAGGAACTCATTAATAATCCGACCCTTGAAATATGCAGAAATTCTCATGAAAGATTATTTATTGTTTTTTACCTGAAAGCACTGGCACAGGAAGATAATGATAGAATAAAAGAGTCTTTTAACATTGTATATAACGCTCAGATTTTAAGCAAAAAACAATCCGATGCTGATTTATCCTATGAGGATATTCTCAGTATTACTAAACAAAAAGGCAGTGTGTCCATGCTTTTCTATCGTTCAGCATTACAGGGTAACTTTGTTGGTTCTGAAAAAGAACTTCTTATCCATATTGGCTTACTAGGACAATTGGAGAATGATATTTTCGACATTTATAAAGATTACCAGGATCAAATTTATACATTAGCCACTACAACAAAGTCGATAGCTGATCTTTGTTCCCGCTACAAATTAATAATGAATGAAGTCTGGATGTTGCTTGAACAAACGGATTTTCCCAAAAGAAATAAAATGAAATTTGCAAGATGTATTGCAATAATCGCATCCAGAGGACTAGTGTGTTTGGATCAGTTAAAAAAATTAGAAGACGAGAATTTATTTGAGTTATCTAAATACTCAAGAGACCAATTGATTTGTGATATGAGAAAATTTAAAAGTATATATAAATGGCTGGGATTTTATTTTAATTGGAATATTAATACAAAGTAGCTACAACCCGCAAGCAATCCAAAGAAGTGGCTAACTTTGCAACAATATGATGGATAATTTCGAAGAATATTTGCGACAGGGTGAGCCAAACAAAGCTGATAAAGCACAAGTCTGGAAAACGGCAATTGGCTTGCAACAAGTTGACGGTCTAAAACCCTCTGACTATCTCATAGAAACTGCCAGGCAAAACATTGAAGGCGACATTACCATTGAAGAAGTAAAACAACGAATAGACAGTTATTACAAACAACACCCCATAAAAAATGACGAAACCCGTACCGAAGAAGCCGACAAAGTTTCCGCTCGTATTACAGAAATTTTGAGCGAAAAAACATTTACGTTTTCGCCAGTCGAATACCTTACTATTCATCGCAGATTGTTTCAGGGCATTTACAGTCATGCAGGAAAAATCCGCGATTACAACATCACAAAACATGAATGGGTTTTAAATGGCGAAACGGTTTTGTATGCAAGTGCTGAGAGTTTGAAAGCCACGTTAGAGTATGATTTTCAGCAAGAAAAAAAATTTAGATACAGCGGTTTAAGCCAACAGGAAATTGTAGAACATATAGCACAATTTATTTCCTATTTGTGGCAAATTCACATTTTTGGAGAAGGAAACACAAGAACAACGGCAGTTTTTTTAATAAAATATCTCCGTAAACTTGGTTTTAAAGAGGTAAATAATGATTTGTTTGCAGAGGATTCGTGGTATTTCCGCAATGCTCTTGTGCGATCAAATTACGAAGATTTGTCAAAAAGCATTCACAAAGCTGATAAATATCTTATCCGTTTTCTGTTAAACTTACTTTATCAAGAAAATCATTTGCTAAAAAACCGTGAAATGCACGTTCATTACGTTCCCCCGGTAAATGACACTGTAAAAACGCAAAATGACACTGTAAATGACACTGTATTTTATTTGATAAAACAGAATAATAAAATAACTGCTACCGAAATTAGTGAACGATTGAATATAAGTTTAAGCACTGCAAAACGGAAAATAAAAGGACTTAAAGAGAAGGGAATAGTAGAACGTATTGGAAGCGACAAGACCGGCTATTGGAAAATTATTGAACAATGAATAAATCTTCAAAAAAAGAACAAATGGCTTCGAATCAAAACTTTGTAGACTTCATAATCGAACAGATTGAGGGTGCCGGAGAAATTACGGCAAAAAAAATAAAATGAATATCTCTATTGTAGACAGACCCGCATTAATTCTGATTGACATTCAGAAAGCCTTTGACAATATCGCATATTGGGGCGGACAAAGAAACAATGATAATGCTGAGGCTAATGCAGCTGAACTTTTGAAAATATGGAGAGACAAAAAACTTCCAGTTTTTCATATTAAACATTGCTCTTCAAATCCAAACTCACCACTATATGAGACAAATGAAGGTAATGAATTTAAGGATATAGTAGCACCTATTGACGGCGAACCGATTATTAAAAAAAATGTTAGCAGTGCTTTTATCGGAACAGACCTGAAAGACAGACTTGACAGGGAGAAAATTTCCAAACTGGTTATAGTTGGTTTTACGACAGACCATTGCGTTTCGACAACCACAAGAATGGCAGGCAATTTTGGCTATGACACCTTTGTTGTTTCAGACGCAACTGCAACATTCAACAATAAAGGTTTAGATGGACAAAAATATTCAGCAGATTTAATGCACGAAACTTCATTGGCTAGTTTGAATGAAGAATTTGCAATGGTTGTTACAACAGCCTATTTGAAACAAAATATTTTGGCAAACCAAAAATAAAAAAGCGAGTTGGTTAGTGCCACTACCCAGCTGAAACTTTTAGCAAATGACGGTAAACGATATTTAACCGATTTGTTGGATTACCATGGCATTATTGACTTAGGTGGACGCGCCGATGAAAATGACGGACCCTGCCGGTTGGGAAAAGAATCCACAATTATTTGTATTCTAATGTAAATGAGGAGCTTACGCTTTTAATTAGCTGTTCTCTCTTACCGGCAGGTTTTTTTTTATCGGTTCGTCCACTCAAGGTCATGGTGTATGAAAACGATAGTACAGAGCCGACCTGGACCAAAGAAATCATTATTAACTATGAATAAAAGCAGGATGAGATATCCGTTCCTGAATGCCAGAGCCATCCTACTATTAGGATTCGCCAATTTGTTGACTTTTTGCACCCTATCAACTTATGGTCAGTCAGCAAAAACCATAAAGCACGAAAACAGCAAACCATTTGTTCTTGGTGAAATCCTTGAGCTTAATTCCGATGTGTTAGGCGAAAAAAGAGTTTTGAACATCTACCTTCCGGAGGGATACTATGCGAAGGACAGCGTGAAATACCCTGTTATCTATTTACTTGACGGTTCGGCAGATGAAGATTTTATTCATATTGTCGGACTGGTTCAATTCAACAGTTTTGAGTGGATAAATCAGGTTCCAAAATCAATTGTTGTAGGCATCGCTAATGTTGACAGAAAAAGGGATTTTACATTCCCGACCACTCTTCAGGAAGACAAGAAAAAATATCCGGAAACAGGACACTCCGATAAGTTCATCGCATTTATTGAAAAAGAGTTACAGCCATTTATCGAAGCAGAATACCGGACAAATAATACTAAAACGATTATCGGACAATCCCTGGCCGGATTATGTGCCACAGAAATTTTAATTCGAAAACCTGCACTTTTCAATAAATATATAATCATCAGTCCCAGTTTGTGGTGGGATAACGGGTCACTGCTAAATCTCCGCTCAGATGTACTGGATGAAAGTTTTAGCTGGCAAACCGATATATACATTGCAGTTGGAAAGGAAGGTTTAACACCAACCGAAATTCCCCGGGTTATGGAAGTTGATGCAAATCTGCTGGCAGAGAAAATCAGTGGCACCCGAAGTAAGAACGTGCATGTGTTTTTTGACTATTTACCGCAGGAAAATCATGGCACTATTATGCACCAGGCAGTATCAAATTCATTCAGATTATTATATCCGGCACTACCGGTAAAAAAATAATGGTCGGCAAAAAATGTGGGTAACCCATTCCGATATTGGGCGGATGAAAGCAGCTTCTGTGCGTCTGGCCAACTTGCAGCGGTAATTGTAAAGACGCCTCAGCAACATAATATCGTATGACAGGAAAACTTAAATATTATTTAAGGACAAACACAAATATTGACGATAAACAAATCGACTTTTTGACCTAAATCAATGCAAGGGCTATTTGAGCACTTTAATTTGGAGCTCAAATTATTACGTAGCCCGACATCAAAAAAGTGTTGCAGACAGGCTTGTGCCACAATTGTAAATGACTTTTTGTAACTTGGCTGATGTTTCCGTAATAAGTAAAGTATTGGTACACTTAAGTTTAATTAGATGGAGCTGCATAATCCTTGCTCCCATATTTCTGCAAGCTTGCAGCACGGATCTATTCGATGATGAACTTCACACCACGCCCGAAGCTAAGTATGTTTTGCCCTATCACGTCGGGAAAACCTATTCGTGTACGCAGGGCTTTAACAGTAATCCATCTCATTTTGGCAGTTTTTCCTATTCGGTTGATTTCGGGATGTCAATCGGAACAATAATTACTGCTGCCAGAAATGGCCGTGTTGTTTATGTGGTTGAAAGTAATTCGGATAGCGACCGAACCGCTGTATTTTGAGGACCAGAACCGGAAATATCTACTGGAATTTGATTGTAAAAATTGCTTGATGAAAATTAAATATCCATCCTGATGAAAACGCGTGGGCTTCTCACCTGGGGTTTGATCCCCCTTCTGGTATCCTGTACCAGCATTATGACCGTTCAGTTGCCTGAATTTGATGACCAGATCACCTTTCACGACGGCACTGATCAGTATTTCGACAACGGATCCCTGAAACGGTGCCGGCTTAGCGATACGGTTCTGATCCAGGGCTATTCCTGCACCAACTGGCTGCACCTGAATGAAAACGGCTATCTCCGGCAGTGCGAAACCACGGTTGATATTCCAAGATCGGGCTTCACCATCCCGGCCGGATCCATGCTGTTCTTTTACGATGAACTTCCGTTGAAAGAGCACTTTATCAATTTCTCCGGGCCGGTGATTATCAACGGCATAGCATGTAAAGGCGGCGGCAAGATCAGCACGGCCTTTTATGAAAGCGGCAGCCT
Organism: Bacteroidetes bacterium GWF2_49_14; assembly: GCA_001769295.1. Classification (GTDB taxonomy): domain Bacteria; phylum Bacteroidota; class Bacteroidia; order Bacteroidales; family UBA12481; genus UBA12481. The sequence goes on from MEOR01000047.1 coordinate 22,385, forward strand.
CAGCTGCTGCTTTCCCGAACAGGATATCGTAATCCAGGGTTTTCCCTGCAAATCGAGCCTGACAAAACCGGTTTATTTTTATCCCGATGGCCGGATCCAGTCCCTCACGCTGAGTGAAGATTTTCAGCGCGACGGCGACACCTTCCGCAAAGGCGAAACCATCGGGATCTCCGAAACCGGCAAGATCAGCAGGGTGATTTGATGTTATAGGGTGTGGTTAGGATGCGATTGCGATCAGGAATTAAAAGATTAAAATATGCAGCTTGAACAAATTACAGACGAGAAAACAATAGAATGGTTATTAGAAAAAGAAAATCCATAATAAAAGATTAACAGTTGCTTAGATGCCGTTAGTTCAAACCAAGATAATACCGACTGATACAGAATCGGGAATATCTCTTAACAACCTGAAGAAAGAAGAATTAGGCAAATTATTCCCGATAATCATAAAGGATTATTCGGATACGTGGCCCGATTTGTATGCATCGGAGGCAAAATTACTAACTGACTCATTCTCTCACACAGAAATAGTAAGAATCGACCATATTGGCAGCACAGCTATACCGGGATTAAAATCTAAACCCACGATTGACATATTGTTGCAGATTACAGAGCAGATTGATATTTCAAAATTAAAGGACATATTCACCACACTGGGATATTTAATTAATGACCATCCGGAAAACCCTGCGCCACATCTGACTTATGTTAAAGGTTATACCAGTCAGGGATTTAAGGGACAGGCATATCATGTTCATATCAGATACGGCGGAGACTGGGATGAAATAAGGTTCAGGGATTACCTGATCAGGCATGAAGAGATCGCAAAAGAATATGAAACCCTGAAACTGGAACTAGCTGAGAAATATCCAAACGACAGGGAGGCCTATACCGCTTCAAAAACGGAATGGATTGAAAGAATTAATACTTTGACAAGAAAACAGTGCAACGGCGCACAAAGGATATTGGACACGCTTCCCGTTTGAACGAGTTGGTTAGTGCCACTACCCAACGACCACGAAATCGACATCAAAGTTCCCTATCAGTTGCCCCGTCTTTTGTTGAAAGCAGAAATTCTATCTCCACTGTAGTGAATTAAACATATTGAAAGTAAAAGTGTTTCATATTAAAATACAGCAAGAATATGACAAGCACTGAAAGCAAGAAAATATTTTTAAAAAGAAATTTAATTTTAATTGTTTCCATTTTTCAAATCTCATCTTGCACAGGTCAAGTAAGCAATCAACAACCCACTTTTAATCAAAGTACGACATTTCCGCAAATTCACACCAATTTAAATGGAATGGTCAGGGAGTTTGTAAGGACAATGTATCAAGACAAAAAAGGGAACTTTTGGTTTGGAACAAATGGAAATGGGATTATCCGCTATGATGGGAAAACACTTGAAACAATTACAATCGAAGGAATCCATCCATATGTGAGGGTTATAGAAATTGTAGAAGATAAAGCAGGTAATGTATGGTTTGGAACTTCCGATGGACTCATAAAATACGATGGTAAAAAATTTACAACATTTTCGAAAAAAGAAGGATTGCAAGGTGAGGATGAGGAAATCTGGGGTTTAACAATTGACAAAAGCGGACTAATTTGGGTTGGATCGATTGGAGGAGTCAGTCATTTCGACGGAGAGAAGTTTATACCTTTTTCGTTGCCAGACTCAATGGTCGAAAATCCGAACCACATGCTATCTGATAAATTGGTTTTTAAAATTATAGAAGATAAAAGTGGAACCATTTGGCTTGTTACCGATGGAAATGGAATTTTCAAATACAATAAAGGGGAATTTACTCATTTAACAACTAAAAATGGACTTACCGACAATAATGCTGCGGATATCCTGGAGGACAAGCAAGAAAACATTTGGATTGGGACTTTTAATGGCGGTGTGAGTAAATTTGATGGTAATACATACACCAACTTCACTAAGGATGGTATTATTGACGGTATAGAAACCTATAATTTTTGTGAAGACAGGCAGGGTAATATCTGGTTTACAGCTGAAGGTTATGGCGTGTATCGTTACGATGGAGAGAATTTCACCCAATTTACAACTGAAAACGGATTAACCACAAACACGGTTCAAAGTATTCTTGCGGATAACAAAGGTCAACTTTGGTTTGGCACCTGGCAAGGAATAAGTATTTATGACGGACAAAGATTTATGAATGCTAAAAACAAAGAACCATGGACGAACTAAAAATAACTGTTGCTAATCAAGAAAAGTATGAATGATTCTAATTTAAGAATAACAGGTGCTATCTTTTTAATGTTATTTGTGGCTATGACTTCTTCTTGTCATTCCCAGACAAACACTCAGAATACAAAGACTGAACGGCAATCTCAACCAAAAGACTCCCAAATAGATGAATATGTGGTGGAGATATTTGAAGACTCAAAGGGGAACCTGTGGTTTGGTACAATAAATAAAGGAGCAGCAAGGTATGACGGGAAAGCTCTTACCTATTTTACAACTGAAGATGGAATGAGCGGAAATACCGTAACAAGTTTTGCCGAGGATAAAGAGGGGAATATATGGTTTGGCACGCATTCAGGTCTTTCGAAATATGACGGTAAAGCATTTACAAGATTTACAACTGCAGAAGGTCTGGTTAACAACACGGTATCTGAGTTGTTGATTGATAAAAAAGGTATCCTTTGGGTTGGAACCTGGGGTGGAGTTTCGAGGCTTGAAGGAACAACTTTTTCAACTTTTACACTTCCAATTCCTGATGTTACACTATTGCAGTATCAGTTAACCATGAAGGACTGGATTACAGAAATTATTGAGGATAAGCAAGGGAATATTTGGTTCAGCCAGGGTGGCAGAACAGGAGACGGTGGACTTAGCCGGTTTGACGGCAAGACATTTACCCGGTTTGATAAAACAAAAGGTCTCAGCAAAAATGACATTTATGCAATCAATGAAGATAACAACGGAAACATTTGGATTGGTGCAAATGGTTTGGGAGCCTATTGCTATGACGGAAAAGATTTAATGACATTTGGTTATGGCATTCAAGACATATTGGAAGACAAAAAAGGAAATCTTTGGTTAGGATTATCAGGAGGTCTCTTTCGCCTAAAAGGAAATTCAATTACCAATGTTTCTCAAAATGGACCCTGGAATTGAAAAGAGTTACATCCCGAATTAAAATTAGGGGAATTCGGGGCTTTTTACACAAAATTTAACTCTGGTGAAGAAATAGAAAATCCAGAAGGATGTTCCGGAGTTTACAATAAAGCACAACGGGCATATATTATACAGCCTGATGCACACAGCAAATGGGAAAAAACAGCCTGTTAAACAAGGCGTTTTTAGAGATGTCGATGGGACAAAAACTTTGGCTGTTTGGTTTGAGAAGACTGCTATGGAGAAAATTGATTTTGTAATTCAATAGCAGATCTTAAGTGAAAACCGTTACCAGGTATTACCCCTTGTTCTCTTGCGGTGAAAAAACGTAACAATCGCCGCAAATTTGCGGTTAATAATTTGAATTTTTACCGCAATAAACTATCAGATAATGGCTAAATACATTTACGAGCATGAAAACTGGACTGATTTTTCATGGCAGGATAAAGCTATAAATGTCGTATTTGGGGAAGTACGACTCATGCAAGGTAAAATAATAGGGCAAATGAACTCTTTGGGTTAACCAAAACATCTGCCGACACAGCTTTGAGGGATATAAAAGACCTGGTACAAAAAGGCATCCTGCAACCAACAGAAGATAAAGGACGCAATGCTAACTATGAATTAACCGATTTCAAATCAGAATGAGTAACACCAAAATATCCATACGTCATTTTGTAAAGACAGGCATAGAAAACAACTTTATCGCGGGTAGCAGCATGGGTGGGCTTATATCACATTATGCCATTTGCGAATATCCTGAAATATTTGGCGGGGCAGCTTGCTTGTCAACACATTGGGTTGGGACATTTACCCTGGAAAACATTACGATCTGCCCGATTGTTTAGAATGTATTTGAGGAGCTCAATTGCATAAAATAATTATAACATGGCACAAATCAACCCTCACATAAACTTCAACGGAAATGCCGAGGAAGCATTTACTTTTTACAAATCGGTTTTTGGCGGAGAGTTCGCAAAAATTATCCGCTTCAAAGACTTTGCTGGTCCGGAATTTCCGGTATCAGAAAATGAGGCCAATAAACTCATGCACATTGCACTGACTGTTGGAACAACCTTTTTAATGGCGAATGATGTTCCGGAAAGTATGGGACGGACGAATGAAAACGAAAACAGAAGTAAAATTTCTATAATGGCTGAAAGCAAAGAAGAAGCAGTCCGATTATTTAATGGACTTTCGGCAGGTGGACAAGTTGAAGTACCTATTGAGGAAGGCCCCGGGGGATCTTATTTTGGTATGTTCAGAGACAAATACGGGATTGAATGGATTGTGGATTTTGATCCAATAAATAAAACGACATGAGAAGAATAATTTCATTCATGCACATATCGCTTGATGGGTTTGTGTCAGGGCCGAACGGAGAGATGGACTGGATCAAAGTTGATGAGGAAATCTTTGATTTTGTGGGTAACCGGATCAGCCAGAGCGATACCGCATTATACGGTCGGGTTACTTTTCAGATGATGGAAGAGTACTGGCCTACCGCGGCAGATCAGCCGGGAGCCACGAAGCATGACATTGAACATTCAAAGTGGTATAGCAAGGTTCACAAGGTGGTTCTGTCAAAAACGTTGGAAGACAAGGGTTTGACTCACACAACAATTATCAGCAACAACCTCCCGGATCGGATACAGGAAATCAAACAACAGGCAGGAAGTGACATCCTTCTTTTTGGCAGCCCAACGGCAACCCATTCACTGATGCAATTGAACCTGATTGACGGCTTCTGGTTATTTGTTAATCCGATTATTCTTGGGCAAGGAATTCAATTGTTTACGGATATCAAAGACAAAATAAACCTGAAACTTGTGTCAACCCGACCCTTTACCTGCGGGGCAACCGAGCTGAATTACATAGTGGACCGGTAACATCAGGGCATGACCATACAAATAGCAGGAGCATAAAACTTTGACTAATCACCATGACTATAGAACAATACATATCCCAGCAAGAACCTGAACGACAAAATCTCTTGTCTGAAATTCATTCCGAGATAGTAAAGGCTGATAAAACTGTTAGTGCTCTGGTTGACAAAATGATGGGAAAGGATATGATCATTTATAACGCGCCGGGAACGTTCAAATATGGACTCTCCAGTGTGAAGAAACACATATCCCTGCATCTGTTGCCCATTTATAGTGTTCCAACTTTACATGCAAAATACAGCGAGCTAATGCCTAAGGCCAGTTTTCAAAAGGGCTGCATTAATTTCACGAGCGCGGAGGAAGTACCAATGGAAATTTTGAGATCACTATTATCCGACTGCGCGAAAATCGATCTGGCGAAAATCAGGGAAGAATATTTACAATCGAAAAAGAAGTAATGCCTGACAGCCTTTATCCGTTGCCTGGCCTAAACGTTAACGAGGCATGAATCGCAGGAACTGCTTGATCCTTTGCGGCATCCTGTCGCTCTCCGCCTGTAATTCAAAAGATGTCCGTACGGGAATTCCATCTATTGACATTGCTGAGGGCTTGAAAGAAACTGGAAATCTCAAACTCAGCGAACTGGCCTCGGATCCGGAGATTGTGCTACTTGAATCCGGCGCAGATTCATGGTTTGTGAATGCATCCAGTTTGTCTATCGGGAAGAAGTATATGATGATTCTCGATGATATGGAGAAACGGATTATTCTGTTTGACCGACAAGGCAAATATATTCGTCAGATTGGCAGGAAGGGCAAGGGACCTGGTGAGTTCAACAATCTGCATCATGCAGCGATGGATCCAAACGAACAGTTCGTTTTTATTCATGATGGCATCGGTCAGAAACTCATTAAGTATAATACAGATGGCGCGTTCGTTGGAGAAGTCAGCACAAAGAAAGTGTGCTTTGAAGAGTGGTTTGTTGATGGTATTCAGTTTATTAATGACGAACAATTTGTATTGGTTACCCGAAGGCCGCGAACCCCTCAGAAGGACTATTGCAGCCTTCCATTGTTGGATCTGAACATGCAGGTTATTAAAAAGATACTTCCTCGCCCGGTTGATCAGCGCTCTAAAAATGCCAGAGGCCAGATTTTCCAGGGTCGTCAACGTATCTTTTACTGGGAGCCGGAGTATGATACCGTATACACCGTGACACCAAAGGGATCAGCCATCCCAACTCATACTATTGCATGTTCCAAAAACAAGGAAACGACCAATATCAGGTATGTTGCCGAATACGGTAAGTATTTCTTTATATCGGGATTTGATCACGATGAGCGATATGAGGTGGTGTATGATCAGGAAAAACAGACGATGTTCCGATTAAATAACGGACCTGAATGTGATACATCAGGAAAATGGATCTCGCCTACGTTCACCAATGACCTGTTCGGAATAGAACCCGTGTTCATTCAGGGCTATGATCCGGGGATCAGGCGCTATATTGCCTGGGTTTTCCCGGAGGCTATCAGCGATAGCTACGATCTTGCGTGTATCAGGAGCAAGAAAGTCCGCTATCCGAAAATCCGGGATGAAATCATTAGAATATCCCACGATAAGAAACTTTCCGAGAACCGGCTGATGATTTTGTTAAAACCCGTCGACTAAACCGGTAGCTGATACAAATCAGACTATTGATAACGAAGACGATTTTGTTCAAGTTCTGATCCGACAATGTTTTAAATAGGCTCATAATTAGCAGCATAAACTCAATCCAGAGGAATTCGAAAGATCAGAGTATGAAAACCACCCTCATTCTGCCCCTCATTTTCTGCCTCACCCTATCAGCCTGCCACGCAGGGTCTGGATCACCGGGCAAGCTGAAGAAAATTGACCTGAACCAGGTTGAATTGATGAAGAAGTTTGTGGGGCGCTGGACCTGTGAATTGGGTAATGACACCGTATTAATTGGCGAGAATGTGGCCTTTGGAACCGGATTGGTATGTAATAGTCAGATTACAGTAAACGGTAAGATCCTAAGTTCAGTGAAACAGCTTTATGGCTACGATAAAAAAATCGATAAATATATTGTTGCTGAACTCATTGAAGCTTCTCCTGTGATTGAGATTTGCACCAGTTGGTTCACTTCGCCAACTACCGGGGAGCTTGTTGTTACTAATCCGGATAATGCTCCTTTCCGGTTTAAATTTGAATTTAAAACCGATGATTTGATTGTGCAGACGGCAATACAAAATGATCAGGTTGTTAAAGAGATTACCCTTATTAGGATTAAAGCCGCTGCAAATACCATTCAATAAAGGCAGGATTTGTCTGATTAGCCCTGCGGCACCTAATAAAACGATCCTCATCAGGCATAAGCTGAAAGACGGATCATTAATTTACAGCACGAACACGCACCTGAAGGATATCTATGTGCAGAATGGCCAGGAGGAATTAAACGAGTATTTTGATAATCCGAGGGAGTTTCTGAGGAAGAATTTAAAACAATAATCCAGCCTCGAGAAACATCGAGTCTATATAAAATCGACAAAAAAGCACCCTATATTCGCGAAAAAGAGGAAATGAACACTTCAAAATTAATATTATGAAAAAGTTACAATACAAAGTAAGCATTAATGCACCTGCTACCAAGATTTATGATTTTATGCTTGGCCTCAGCAGTAAATCAACTTATGAGCAATGGACTTCCTTGTTTAACCCGACATCCACCTATGTTGGAAGCTGGGACAAGGGAAATAAAATTTTATTTATTGGAGTCGATGAGAAGGGAGAAAAGGGAGGCATGGTTTCCAGAATAGCTGAAAACATTCCCAACCAATTTGTTTCGATTCAACATTATGGCCTTTTTAAAGCTGACAAGGAAATTACAGAAGGACCAGAAGTGGAAAAATGGGCAAACGGATTTGAAAACTATTCCTTCGAAGAAAACAATGGAATTACAACCGTTACTGTTGACTTAGACACCGATGAAGATTTTTTAGATTATATGAACCAGACATACCCAAAAGCTCTCGATAAGTTGAAAGAACTTTGTGAATAAAAAGGATTTGCATCCAGGCTTTTCGGAGTCATGAAAACTCCGACCGGTAAGTCGACATCACAGCACCCTATCAGTTGCTATACAGTTAAATTATGAAGTGTAAAGATTTTGTCGTTTTCTTTACAGAATAAGCTATATTTGTATAGATAATCTGAAAATCTTTACATAATGAATTCCAGGAATCTAAGTGACCTTCCGCTTAAAGTTGATCTCGAGACTAAAAAAGTTTTAAAAGCATTACCGGCTGCTCATGCTGCATTGGCCGAGTTAAAAGGAATTGCCTCAACGATTCCAAACCAAAGTATTCTGATCAACACTCTTGGCTTGCAAGAGGCAAAAGATAGTTCAGCAATAGAGAATATCATTACAACCCATGATGATTTGTACAAATCAGAATTAAATCTAGAAGGCTTCAAATCGCTTGAAGCGAAAGAAGTTCAAAACTACATTTCAGCATTAAAAAAGGGATTTGAATTGATTTCTGCGAAAGGTATACTTACCAATAATATGATCCTTCAAGTCCAGGAAGTACTGGAAGAGAATAGTGCCGGGTTCAGAAAGCTTCCGGGAACAGCTTTGAAAAATTCTGCGACTAGTGAGACGATCTACACTCCGCCTCAGGAATATGAGGAAATCATCCGATTAATGTCGAATCTTGAGAAGTACATTAACGATTCTGAGATGCAAGACTGTGATCCTCTGATAAAAATGGCCATTATACATTATCAATTTGAGAGTATTCATCCTTTCTATGATGGCAATGGTCGAACAGGCAGGATAATCAATATTCTGTATCTGATCATTGAAAAGCTACAAACATTACCCGTTCTTTATCTAAGTAATTATATTATCCAACACAAACCCGATTATTACAGGTTATTACAAAATGTAAGAGATGAGAACTTATGGGAGGACTGGATCCTATTCATGGTAAAGGGAGTTGAAAACACTGCCAGGGAAACAATCGATCTGATAATCAAGATCAAGAGTTTAATGCTTGATTTTAAACATCGGCTAAGAAATAATTACAAATTCTATAGCCAGGATCTTCTCAATAATCTATTCAAACATCCATATACAAAAATTGAGTTTGTCGTCACTGACTTAGGGATTTCAAGACTAACGGCTGCGAATTATCTAAATAAATTATCTGATGATAAAATGTTGAGAAAAGAAAAACTGGGAACGGGCAATTATTATATTAACGAGGAACTATTTGAATTGTTGACCAAACGATAAAAGGAGAAAATGAAAACTTCATCGAGGCTTTTCGGAGTCATGGAGAATTCCGACCTGTAAATCGACATCATAGCACCCTATCAGTTGCCCAAAAAAGTGGCTAACTTTATAACAATATGACTGTAACCAAACCCACCTTGAAGACTTGTAAAAATGGACATAAGTTCTATAAAAGCAGCGACTGTCCAACTTGTCCGATTTGTGAAGA
>MEOR01000048.1:0-40374 GCA_001769295.1 Bacteroidetes bacterium GWF2_49_14
GTGGCGTTTCCGGATAAAAATTGCATGGAGCCACTCCTTACATGGAGATTTATGGTACTACCTTCTATTGTTGGTGGAATCGTCAGAGGTTTTTGACAAGGCACAGAAAAGCTCATCAACAAACTTCCCAACAAAAGTATCAAGCTCTTCATAAGCTACCATTTAATGATTAAACCATTCAAGCAACTTTTAGTTTTTTTGGTTTACTGGTTCCCTGTTATAGATACACTTCCCAGACAACCGGAAATCCCGGACCGGATCCCAGGCATCCATGGTAACAAGTCATTATGTTCAGCGCGGAAGCTTGGGCGGTTTTTGGGCGGTCTGAGGGTGTAATCCGTTCCATTTACTGGGTTTTTATTGGTTTGCAGACCAATGGATTACAGGGAGAAAACCCGCGGCTGGCGCGGGTTTTAGAGGACTGGTGAACCTGAAGAAACTCAGTGACGATCGCTGAGTGGCCCCGGCCCTATTGGTTTTTTGAAAGTTTACAATTCTTCGTTAGTCCGGCTTTGGTCCGGCACTTTTCTAAGGAGCCATTTTTTCCAAAATATTGATTACCCTCTCTTTCGATTCAAATTCTTGCAATCAGTTGTTTTCTTACCAAATCGTAAGCTGCATTCGGATCATAAGGCATTTCCGGTCTGAGTAATGCCATTGTATCGCCAAGAAAATCCGGATCCTTCATTTTCAATTCCATGTTCAGGATATATTCCCGTTGGTTGGGAGGATGCTCAACTGAAAATGCCATATACGTATGGTAGCAATGCAACAATGCATTTAGATCCAGATCACGACTTTGTGATAAGGCAATGAATAAGTCGTAAAGATCACGGCCTTTCCTTCGCTGATATAGAGCTCTGAGTTTGGTTCCCAGCAGTTCTTCCAGCCTGTACGTTGTCAGATCGCAGTGGCCCTTAAACCAGGCGGATTGAACTTCAAAAGGAAGCCGGTCATAACCCAAAGCGGTAAAGTGTTCCCGGGTATTGGTTTCAACCTTTAATCGCAACTTCTGTACGGGTGCAAACTCTGAGTCGAATCCAAACTTCAGGCGAATACCGTCTTTTCTAGGTATGACGGAAGCATTACCCAAAAAGGACAAGCATTCCTGTAGTTTCCGGACTGTTTCTTTTATAGGCTCAGCCCTAACCTGAACCAGATCAATGTCTTCAGAATACCGGGGTTGTGGATTTAGATAAAGTTTATGTAATGCGGTTCCTCCCCGAAAAGCTAGACTATCTGCCAGCCAATTGTCCGAAAAGATTTCCACCAAGGCCCTGCAAATCACCAAATCCTGTTCCACCTGTTCATTGGTTCTCCATGGAACCTGCCGACTCCATTCCGTTATGTATGATTGGGGGATCATTCGTCTATTTCAATTTTAGTGTTTTCTATTACCGACCAGCGATTACAAGAAGAGAAACCATTTACCGGACCTGATGCTTTCAGGGGAATTCTGTAGAATTTCAAAGATTGCTTTTCCATTGCATGAAACAATGCATCCGCCAATTCAGTATTGAAGCAGGCAAACTCCAGTAAATAGCCTAATCGCTGCAGGGCAGTGACGGGAACATGCTCCAACAGGCTGGTACTAAAATCAGCTGGATTGATCTCTTCCACAAGTTCATTCAGAACGGTTGCTGCCCGATTGAGCCCACCAATTCTTTTTTCAAATTGCACCAGATCAGTGGCAGTCAAAGCCGGATTGGAGACATTCAGATATCCGGATTCTGTTTTCTTTTGCTCCAACAATTTCTCAGGGATGAATTTTACACTGACATAGTTTAGCTTCAAACCCCTCTTATCAGTGGGTCGCAACACCGGGAAAGTGGTCATGATGAAAAACTCCTGCGGTTGTTGATGGGATGCACCATGATAGGCAGCGGCATTCAGCAAGGCAACATAGTAAGGCCTTCCCAGAAACTTCATGAAAGCGTCAAGGAAAAGTGCCGGGGGCAAAATCCCCTTCCCGGTGTACTGTGGAGGAAGAATGAGGTAGTAACCCTTGTAAACAGAGATTATCTTCCTTTTGTCAGTCAACCGTTTCAATGCAAATTTGATGGCTGTTTCTGTATGCTGATCAAAGGATTCCCTCAAACTTTTCAATGAAAATCCGTAACGGCCTAATGAATTTTGCTCTTCTACCCAATTTTCAAGATTCCGATTTGCCCTGTTGTTTTCCATTAGAGTAATATTTTGCTAAAGGTAGCGAATTGCGATACTTTTCGCAAACTATTTATTCAATAAAGTTTTGATTTGACAAATTCCCTGTGCCGTACGTGTGACGTTTACCTCAGGGACGATTTTTTTATATTATTGATTATCAATGCTTAACATTTATCGGAAATGTACCGAAAAGCAAAAAAAAATCCTCATCTATCTTATAGATAATGAGGACCTTAAGAAATTCTTACCGTGAACCTGAAGGGACTCGAACCCCCAACCTCCTGATCCGTAGTCAGGTGCTCTATCCAATTAAGCTACAGGTCCGGAACTGAGGCGCAAAGATAATAAACTTTGTTTTCTCGGCAAATCCACCCGCTTCCTTTTTGCAATGCCGGTCCCAACGGTCTATCCTCATATCGGATTGTTTTTCCGGATTCTGGAATATATGATTAAAGGGGAGTTTTAAAAGTATTTAATAATCAATAGGTTAACATTGTCGGAATGAAGTTTGATTCGTGCAATGGAATTAAAATGGGATTTCTATGTCTATTGCACGTATCATATCAGGAAAAAACATCAGCAGGATCGGTGCCATTGGCATCCTGTCCGGCTTCTTGTACCTGATGGCCTCCTGCTCCCAGGAGGATATCGTGCAGGATCGTGACCCGCAGTTCCAGCAGACCGACCAGCCCGGATCGCCTTCCATAAGGCTGCATGCTGAGAATAAAACGCTGCCATACAGGAGAATAAAGAGCGGAACCGGAACCACGGATGAGGTGACATTTGTGCTGAAGTATATGCTCGACGGTCCAACGGTTGACGGAGCCCCGATTCAGGCTTCCCATATCACCAACCACGGCGATAACTGGTACATCGCATACAATACCGCAGGTCCTGCCGTTGCAGGAGGGATCGACCGGCTGGCCATGAACGGCTCCGGCACCCCGGAACTTTCGGCCGTTGCAACCAGCCAGTCGGAATACAGCTCCGTTGAAGTGCTCACTGATTACGCAACCGGTAAATCCCAACTGGTCCTTGCCGGTGTCGGTTCTACCCCGGAATCCGATCCTCTTCCGCAGTTACAGTTTTTTACCCTTGATGACGAAGGTATCCCTGAACTGAATCCTGTTACAAGAACACTGAACGGGTTCGTCGCAACCGATATCAACGCACTTGGCGTGGTTACCGGCACCCAGGGTGGTCTTTACGAAATAAGTTCTCCGTCTGATACGGATGTACATTATATAACCGATCTCGACGATGCGCGTTCCATCGCCTGGAACCCTGATACCCGCGAATTTGCGGCCCTCCTGGGTAACCCCGGACGCCTGATCACCGGCCTGCCGGATAATAAGATAGTTGTCTCGCTTGGCGGTCTGAGCCGTACCGAAACCAAGGCAATCCTGAGGATCCACAATGGATTCGCCATTGCCGCACTGGGTGAGGAAGGTCTCAAAGTTGTCAGCCTGGCTTCCGGAACGGTTACGGGTTCGCTTCCCAGGCCCGATATTTCGGATGGAAGTAACCCCGATGACTATGTAACTAACGGGGTATCAATAAATACGTCGGGTCGGGTGTTTATCGCAAACGGTGCAGCAGGGGTATTTGTCGCACAGCTCGGATCCGATGGAACCATCGACCTCCTGGGTTCAATTAACCTCGATGCCAGTGTCAACTTTGTGGAAGCACAGGGTGATCTTCTTTATGCAGCCTGCGGTGCAAAGGGAGTGGCGATTATCGGGATCAGCGGCCTGCCTGCCGGCCTGCCCGAGTTTTCCACGGTTAGGGTGGGGGAGATATCAGGTGAAACAGCTGCAGTTCAGGCAACGATCCGGAACGACGGTGGCCAGCCGGTCCTCTCAAGAGGTTTCTGCTGGAGCCCTCTCAGCATCCCAACCCTCGACGATACGAAATCACTGTCGGGAAATGGATCCGGGGATTTCACCGGGACTATATATGGTCTGGTTGCGAATACAAAATATTATATCAGGGCTTTTGCCACCAACAGTGCAGGAACCGGATACAGCGAAACCTTTACCCTCACCACGCCGGACGTAAATGGCGAGTTTAACACCTTTACGGATACCCGTGATGGCCATATCTATAAGTACGTGAAGCTGGGCTCGCAGGTTTGGATGGCCGAAAACCTGGCCTTTTTGCCAAAGGTTGACCGTGCCTCATCCGGCTCGGCAACCGCACCCTACTATTATGTATATGATTACCATGGTCAGGATGTCGACTATGCAAAACAGACCGGCAACTATAACCAGTACGGTGTTCTCTATAACTGGCCGGCTGCAGTGTCAGCATGCCCCCCGGGCTGGCACCTGCCCTCCGATGCGGAATGGAAACAACTTGAACAATACCTGGGAATGACCACTACGGATGCTGAAGGAGTTAACTTCCGGTATACGGGTGAGGTGGGCAAAAGCCTGAAAGCCCAATCGGGGTGGAACAACAACGGAAACGGCGTGTCAGATGGCTTTAATGCCCTGCCTGGCGGTATCCGGATCAAAGGCGGAACATTCGAGGATATTGGAGATTTTGCAGGATTCTGGACATCAGACGGATCCGACCTTCACCGGGGTACCTACCGTGGACTGTTCAATTTTAATGCGGGCATATATCGAAATTATTGGTTCTACTCCGGAGGCTTCTCGGTGCGTTGCATCAGGGACTAGCTTCCGGGTTTTACTATTGTATTCCAGATATTGGAAAGATGAGAGATTTATTGATTAGTTAAATATTTGTATATCAGTCTTTAAGAAAAGAAAATCCAGCATGGTATAAGGATTGATTGCTGTTTCTGAATTGAAGATTGAAATAAACAGGAAAGAAATAAACACACGATCATGAAAAAATTTGGACTACTAATCGGAACGGTTGCACTGGTTTTTGCCAGCTGTACCCAGGAGATGCCCGGGACGGATCCGAATGCCCCCCAGGATGTCATCTTTACCAGTGCCATTGAAGGCGGCCTGAAAGGGTTAAAAGCCGGCGACCCCACCACCTGCTCCAATCCCGAAGCGGAATATGCACTCGTGGTCTTAAGTGGGGAAACCTATTATCCGGCTGTTTTTATGGTTGATAATATTCTTTATACCCAGGCCATCAAGCTGCTTCCGGGTGATTATCTCCTGGAAACCTTTGCACTGATGGATGATAACGGTACGCCCAACGATAAATCTGATGATGTGATTGTCCGCGCGGCTCCGAATACGGGCAGTGAATTTGCCGCATTTGTAACCAATCCGCTATCCCTGGGCTTCCATGTTAACGCATTTGAGAAAATTGAAATCCCGGTTGAAGTTCTCTGTTTCGAAGAGACCAGCTATCAGCATTTTGGGTTTGCATGGTTCAAGCCGGTTGCAACCTCAGTTCACCAGATGTGGTTCTTCGGCGACTTTTGTACTAAATTCTTTATGAATTACACAGGAAGTCTGTATGAATCCCAAAAGAGAGGCCTGCAGATTGATATGCCGGCAATCTTCAATATTGAACTCTATCAGAACGGTATCCTTACCGCAACCTATTCCAACGAGGAATATTTTGGCGAAGGCAAGCCGCTGTCTGTTAAGTATTCCGATAAGACCGGCATTGAGGATAATTTTGAATTAAAACTCAATGTCCTGGTTAAGGTTGGTGATGAATTTACATATAAGTACATGCACAGCTGGTTCTTCCAGGACGACGAAGTGATCATTAACCAGCATGGCATTGAAGGTCCGGGCGAAGATGGCGTGTATGATTTCGTACTCGGCAATTGCAATGCCATCCAGGCCGACTTCGCATTCGCTCCTTACATGAACCTGCCGGAAACTGCCGGGATGTCGGTGGTACAACCCAGCAACGATCCTGACCGTGATTGCTACCTGACCATGACTTTCACCGGCATTGGCAGCGGATTCGATATTGCCGATGGCTCAGCGGATGGATTCTGTTTCGACCGTGGAATCGTGATCAATACCGGTACTCCCTATACAGTTAATATTTACAGCTCGCTCCTTTCACCCTCAGCACTGCCTGAGAGAATCAGGGATAAGGAATGGGACCGTGTAAACTGGCTGGCCAACCACCTGGAACAATTCAGCGGATATAAATGGTATGATTTCCAGCAGGTGTTGTGGAAACTGGAGAACGACCAATGGGACGGTTCAGGATATGCGAATGTTCCGGCTGTCTCTTTCACAACCGCCGGCAGCATGGCCAAACAGATGTATGAGGCGGCCGTAGCTTATGGTGATGGATATGTTCCACTGCCAGGGGGATGGGCCGCTGTAGCCTGCATCAACTCCGATCCTGATCCACTTAAGGCAATACAGACCGTATTTACTATCGTTGACCCCTGATAAATAACTTCTTACAGAAAAGAAAAAGAGACCGCTCCACCGCGGTCTCTTTTTTTCTGCCGTCCGCCGTCCGCGGTCTGCAGTCAGCCCTCCGTCATTCGTCATCGGTCGTCTGTCATTTTACAAAAACTGGCCGAATTTCCACATTCTGGAAATTATTTATTTGAGAGAAATATCGTAACATGATGAAAAACAATAAGTTATGATAATTTTTATGAATTGGTACGACTCTTGACTATCTGCCACGAATGGATATCAAAAGAAATCAAACAGTAAAACAGTAAAATTCACTCCAATGAAAAAGTACGCATTACTAATTGCAACCGCAGCCCTGGTTTTTGCCAGCTGCACCAAAGAAATGCCTGGGACAGATCCTACTGCTCCCCAGGATGTTATCTTTACAAGTCCCCTGACGGAAGGTGGTCTTAAAGGCCTCAAATCCGGTCCGCCTGCCGTTTGCTCCAACCCGGATGCAGACTACGCTCTTATCATTATTGAAGACAGAAGCGTTACTCCTTACGTTGTTTCTACTTACAAGCCGGCCGTATTTACGGTTAACAATGTTCTCTACACCCAGGCTATCAAACTGACTCCGGCAACTTACACTGTCACGACTTTTGCCCTGATGTCCAACAGCGGAACTCCTGCTGATGAATCAGATGACGTGATCGTTCGTGCAACCCCGAATGGCGACAGCGATTTTGCCCAGTTCGTGACCAGCCCGCTCGACATGACTTTCTCTGTATTTGCATTTGAGAAAGTTGAAATTGAAATCGAAGTATTGTGCTTCGAAGAAGCCAATTACCAGAGCTTTGGTTTTGCCTGGTTCAAGCCGATTGAGTCGACCGTTCGCGAGATGGTTTTCTTTGGTGACTTCTGCACGAAATTCTACCTGGATTATGCCGGTAGCGCCTATGCCGGCCAGGAAAACGGATTGAAAGTGGATATGCCTGCCATTTTTAAGATTGAGGTTTGGGAAAACGGTGTATTGAAAGGCACGTATGACAACACCCCATGGCTGGGTGAAGGACAACCGCTGGTTGTCAAGTATTCCGACAAGTCCGCTACGGTTGAGAACTTCGAATTCAAGCTTTTCATCCTTGTTAAGGTAGGAGAAACCTTTGAATACAAGTACATGAACAGCTGGCTCTTCAAAGACAACGAGCAGCTGGTTACCAACATTGGGACCGGTCCGGGTGCCGACGGTGTCTATGACTTTGTCCTTGGCAACTGCAACGCTGTACTGGCTGACTTTGCCTTCGCTCCTTACATGAACCTGCCGGGAACTGCCAATATGGTAGTTAATCTTAACAACGATCCTATCCGTCTGAGCTATTTCAAAATGACCTTGACGGGCATTGGAAGCGGTTTTGATATTCACAACTCTACTTTGGATGCATTCTGCAATGACCGTAATGTATTCATCACGATGGGCCAAAACTATCCGGTAGATATATACAGTTCGCTGCTGCCAGCAACCGCTCTTCCGGCCAATATTCAGAATAAGGAATGGGATCGAGTGAACTGGCTTGCCAACCACCTGGATCAGTTTGCCGGATACACCTGGTATGAATTCCAGCAGGTTCTTTGGAAACTGGATGATCCTACCTGGAACGGTGCCGCTAACGGCGGAGTTGATGCAGTTGACTTTAGTGATGCCAACAGCAGGGCCAGCAAAATGTACGCTGCAGCTTCAGCATACGGTGACGGATATGTTCCGCTTCCGGGTGGTTGGGCAGCCGTAGTGTGCGTAGCCGGATCAAACGTTCAGACCATCTTCACGATCGTTGACCCCTGATAAAATACCTTCTTGAAAAAAAAAGAGACCGCCCCACCGCGGTCTCTTTTTTTTCCCGCCGTCCGCCATCCGCCGTCCGCGGTCATCCGTCCTCCGTCGTCGGTCGTCCGTCGTCCGTCCACCGTCATCTCCCTATCAGCACCCTAACATACCACCAGGGCCGTCTCAGTTTCTTCCGCTCTTCGAGGTCATCGATCATCCGGGTTACGGACTGTTTGAGAAATTCATTACCGGCGGCGTGGTTCATCACCAGTTTGAACAGCCAGGGCTTGTTGATCAGGTTCTGAATCGTGGTGGAGAGTTTCATTTCACTCCAGAGCTTTTTATAGACGAACCGGTCATACCGGCTGTTGAACTTCTGGTCAAACTGCCCGGATGCCAATGCTTTCTCTATATGCTCAGCGGCAGCAAACCCCGACCACATCGCGTTTCCTACTCCCTCGCCGGTAAAGGGATCTACCAGGGAGGCGGCATCACCGGCAAGCAAAAACCGGTTGCCACTGAGTGCTACTTTTTTTGATCCCAGCGGTAGGTCCCAGGCAGAGATGCCCGAAATAGGCTTTGCGTTGGCGAATCGCTCAGCCAGATGCGGATTCACCGCTATAGCTTCCTCCATCACCTGTTTCAGGCTGATCCTCTTTTTCTTAAGGATATCGGTCCGGATTCCGGCACCCACATTCGCCTTGCCGTTGGGTAAAGGAAAGACCCAAAGGTATCCTGGGAGGAACTTTTCCAGAAAATAAAAATCAACGAAATTACCGGGATGTACCCCTGTTACTCCTTCATAATACTGCCGGATGCCGGTGGCGTGGTTCCGGTTATCATTTTTCCGCGGAGCCAGTTCCCTGAACAGCCGGGAAGCCGCGCCGCACGCGCCAATAACCATCTCAGCCTCAAACTTCAGGGTACCGGTGCTGTCGGTAAGGATCACTCCTGTTTCATGAATATCAACGGAACCAACTTCAACCCCCTCAATCAACTCAATCAACTCTTTCCCTTTCACCTCCTCCGCCAGCAGCCGGTCGAAATCAATCCTCCGGATCACATGTCCCGGAGGATCATCCGGATATTTTGCCGAAAAATAGGGTAGGGCAAGGTTCTTCATGTTCGGGGCAAAAAACCGAACCCCCGATGAAGGCAGCTGCTCAGGCAGCTCCTGAAGCTTTTTCAGCAGTCCGGGATCAATTCTCCGCAGCATGGAAACAACCCATCCGCTCAGCCCGTCGCCGCAAATCTTGTTCCGCGGAAACACCTCCTTCTCAATCAGGGTCGAAGCAATTCCCTTCTTTGCCAGAAAAAGGGCAGCAGACATTCCGGCGGGACCCGCTCCTACAATAACGACCGATGACCGACGACTAATGACCGATGACCGACGACTGATGACCGATGATCGATGACCGATGACCGACGTCGGTCGTCCGTCGACCGTCATCCGTCTTCCTAATATTCCTTCCATGCCTTAATCGAAATATCTTCCAGCTCCAGCTTGCAGAAGGCCATGATAAAGGCGGAGGCCAGACGGGCGTTTGTGATCAGGGGTACATTGAAGTCGATGGCATTGCGCCGGACGGTATAGTCATTCTTCAGTTCGCCCTGCGACAGGTTTTTGGGAATATTGATAACGAGATCAATCAGTCCATTCCTGATGTAATCGGTTACGTTGGGATGCGCCGCTTCATCGGGCCAATTGAGAATGGTGGCCTTGATGCCATTGCCCCGCAGGAAATCCCCCGTGCCCCGGGTTGCGAAAATCTCATAATTCTTCTCGGCCAATAAATGGCACGCCTCGAGCAGGTATACCTTGTCCTTTATCGGACCCGTGGAGAGCAGAATATTCTTTTTCGGAATCCGGTAACCAACCGACAACATCGATTTAAGGATCGCATCGTAATAATCTTCCCCGATGCAGCCCACTTCGCCGGTCGATGACATATCCACGCCAAGAACGGGATCTGCTTTCTGCAGCCTCGAAAAAGAGAACTGTGAAGCTTTTACCCCGATATAATCCAGGTCAAAAATTGATTTATGTGGTTTTTCAACCGGTACCCCGAGCATCACCTGGGTGGCTATCTCGATAAGGTTGGTTTTCAGAACTTTTGATACAAACGGCAATGACCGGGAGGCACGCAGGTTACATTCAATCACCTTAATGTCATTATCTTTCGCAAGGAACTGAATGTTAAAGGGGCCCGTTATATTCAGCTCCTTGGCGATCTGTCTGCTGATTTTCTTGATACGCCTTACCGTCTCAAAATAGAGCTTTTGGGGCGGAAAGATCATGGTTGCATCCCCGGAGTGCACCCCGGCAAACTCTACGTGCTCACTGATCGCGTAGGCAAAAAGGTCACCGTGGTTTGCTACGGCATCGATCTCTATCTCCTTGGCCTGCTCGATAAAATCAGTCACAACTACCGGGTGCTGTTTCGACACTTTTACTGCCATGTGCAGGTAGTTGTCGAGCTCTTCTTTGTTCGAAACCACGTTCATTGCGGCACCCGATAGTACATAGGAAGGCCGGATCAGCACCGGAAAGCCGATCCTGTCGGTAAAATCATGAATATCTTCAATGCTTACAAGCTCCTGCCATTCAGGCTGATCAATGTCCAGCGTATCCAGCATCATGGAGAACTTGTGTCGGTCCTCGGCCCGGTCAATGGAAACGGGAGAGGTTCCCAGAATCGGCACCTTATGCTCATGGAGCCGGAGCGCAAGATTGTTCGGAATCTGTCCGCCCATCGAAACCACAACCCCCATGGGATTCTCAAGATCCAGAATATCCATTACCCTTTCGAACGAAAGTTCATCGAAATAGAGGCGGTCGCTGATATCGTAATCCGTTGATACGGTTTCGGGATTGTAGTTGATCATGATGCCCCTGAAACCCTCCTTCCGGATGGTCTGGAGACCGTTTACGCTGCACCAGTCGAATTCAACCGAGCTCCCGATCCGGTAAGCACCCGACCCCAGCATCACCACGGTCTTGACACTCTCCTCAAAGGTAACGTCGTGTGCGGAGGAAGAGTAGGTGAGGTACAGGTAGTTGGTCTGTGCCGGATACTCGGCTGCAAGGGTGTCAATCTGCCTGACATAGGGAACGATCCCGGCCTTTTTGCGGAACTCCCTTACATGAAACATATCGGATTCGATCCGCTCCACCGGGCTTTTAAGCACAAACCGGCTAAGCTGAAAGTCGGAAAACCCTTTCATTTTGGCCTCGAGCAGAAGCTGGCGGGGCAGGGATTCCAATGTTGAATACTTATCAAGCATGTTGCGCAGGTCAATGATATTGCTCAGCTTGACCAGAAACCATAGATCGATGCCCGTGAGCGAATGAATCTCCTCAACGGTCATTCCCTGCTCAAGTGCCTGTGCTATCACAAAGATCCTGAGGTCGGTAGGCGTATTCAGCTCCTTTCTGATATCAGAAAAGCTGAGTCCCCGGTTCCCGACAAATCCATGCATACCCTGGCCGATCATCCGGAGGCCCTTCTGAATGGCCTCTTCGAAGGTGCGGCCTATGGCCATCACCTCACCGACGCTCTTCATGCTCGATCCGATCTCATGGGATACCCCCTCGAATTTGTCGAGGTCCCAGCGTGGGATTTTAACCACTATATAATCCAGAGCCGGTTCGAAACAGGCAGTTGTAGTGCGTGTTACGCTATTTTTCAGTTCGTGAAGGCCATATCCCAGTCCGAGCTTCGCTGCCACAAAGGCCAACGGGTAACCGGTTGCCTTGGAGGCCAGGGCTGAGGAGCGGCTGAGCCGGGCATTCACCTCGATCACACGGTAATCTTCGGAATCCGGATCCAGCGCGTACTGGACGTTGCATTCCCCCACTATTCCGATATGCCGGATAATCCGTATCGAGAGGGCTCTGAGTTTATGGTATTCGGTATTGGTGAGGGTCTGTGAAGGAGCTACAACAATGCTCTCCCCGGTATGGATGCCGAGCGGATCGAAATTCTCCATGTTACAAACCGTGATGCAATTATCATAACGGTCGCGCACCACCTCATATTCAACCTCTTTCCATCCTTTCAGCGATTTTTCCACCAGGATCTGAGGAGCCATCGTCAGGGATTTGGTCGCAAGCCTTTCGAGTTCGTCCGCATTGTCGCAGAATCCGCTGCCAAGTCCTCCAAGGCTGTAGGCCGACCGGATGATTACCGGGTAGCCGAGTATGGCAGCAGCATCGCGCGCCTCATCAATCGTGCTGACGGCCTTGCTTTGTATGGTTTTTACATCGATCTCGTTAAGCCGCTGTACAAAGAGGTCCCGGTCTTCGGTGTCAATGATGGCTTTAACCTGAGTCCCGAGAACTTCAACGCCATATTGTTCAAGAATGCCACTCTTGTGCAGGGCTACCCCGCAGTTTAGCGCAGTCTGACCGCCAAAAGCGAGGAGTATCCCCTCAGGCCTCTCCTTGCGTATAACCTTTTCAACAAAGTAGGGCGTAACCGGCAGGAAATAGATCTGGTCGGCAATACCTTCTGATGTTTGAACGGTGGCAATGTTGGGATTGACAAGTACCGTTTCGATCCCTTCTTCGCGCAAGGCCTTCAGTGCCTGGGAACCTGAATAGTCAAATTCACCGGCTTCCCCGATCTTTAATGCACCGGATCCCAATACGAGGACCTTGCTGATCTTTTTATTTGTTTTTGGCATAAATCCTAGCTTCTGTACTTTTCAATACCGGAAAGGAAATCATCGAAAAGAAATTCTGTATCGGTTGGACCGCTGCTGGCCTCGGGATGAAACTGCGAAGAAAAGAAAGGCTTGCTCTTGTGGCGGATTCCCTCGTTGGTTTGGTCGTTCAGGTTAGTAAAAAGGGGCTCCCATTCTTCAGGCAGAGAATGGTCATCGAGCGCAAATCCATGATTCTGCGAAGTGATGTAAGCCTTATTGGTTCCATTCTGTAAAACTGGCTGGTTGTGGCTCCGGTGACCGTATTTCAGCTTGTAGGTGTCGCCGCCTGCTGCCAGCCCCATCAGCTGATTGCCCAGGCAGATTCCAAATACCGGCACCTCTTTCTGCAGCGCTTTCCTGATATTTCCGATTGTTACCTGGCACTGCTTGGGATCCCCGGGACCGTTGGAAATGAACAACCCGTCATACTCAACCGACTCCGGGTCAAAATCCCAGGGAACACGGATCACCTCGGTATCCCGTCGCAACAGGCACCGGATGATGTTATTCTTAACCCCGCAGTCAATCAGGAGTATTTTATACTTGCCATGTCCATACCGGATGACCTCCCTGGTACTCACCTCATCAACGAGGTTGACTTTATTGGGATCATAAAATGGAATACTGCTCTGTTCAAAAAGAATCTTGCCCAGCATGGCGCCTTTTTCGCGAAGGTGCTTGGTGAGGGTGCGCGTATCAATCCCGAAAATGCCCGGTATCCCTGATTCGGTGAGCCACCCGGCCAGGCTTTGGTCGGCATTCCAGTGATTGAAATTGAAAGAATAATCGGAGATGACCAGCCCGCTGATGTGAATCACCTCAGACTCAAAAAATTTCAGCATGCCGTGCTCCCGCTGCCTTCCGGGTACGCCGTAATTACCGATAAGCGGATAGGTCAGTACCAGGATCTGGCCACGGTAGGAGGGATCGGTTATACTTTCAGGATAACCGGCCATGGCAGTATTGAACACAACCTCTCCTGCAACGGGTTTCTCGGCTCCGAATGACCACCCGTGAAACTCGGTTCCATCTTCCAATACCAGTTTTACCGGCCTGCTTGCCGGATGAAGTATGTGATTTTCAGACATTTTCAGGTATTTCGTCGGAATAGTATGTTTGTACTTTCTCTCTCAGGTTATAGGATGAACTCATGGTCTCCCCGTAGGCGCCAGCGTGCCTGATGGCAATCAGGTCACCCCGGCGGGTTTCGGCTAAAGTTACTGCTTTCCCGAAACAATCCGATGACTCGCAAATGGGACCCACCACATCGTAAGGTTCCGGCTGCCCGTCAGATGTGAGGTTTTCAATAGGATGAAAAGCCTGATAGAGAGCAGGCCGGATCAGCTCGGTCATTCCGGCATCCAGAATGGCGAAATTGGTTTTTATGCCTTTTTTAACAAACAGGACTCTTGAAATCAGGCTTCCCGACTGAGCAACCAGAGCCCTGCCAGGCTCGAAATGAACCTGCTGGCCGGGCTGAAGCCGCAAATGCTTATGGAACAGACTAAAATAAGTTTCAAAATCCGGATCAGCGCTGCTGCCAATTGAATAATCAATACCGAGTCCGCCGCCCATATCCAGGATCTCCGGAAACAGTTTCTGATTGATAAACCATTCACTGATCTCATTCACCCGGTTGCAAAGTCCTTTGAATACATCCATACTGGTTATCTGTGAACCGATATGAAAATGCAGTCCTTTGAATATCAGGTTTTCCGATGAGTGGATCAAACGAGCAACCTCTTCCCATTCCCAGGCGTTAATGCCAAATTTGTTCTCCTCGATTCCGGTAGTGATATAATGATGAGTTTTAGCATCGACATTGGGATTGATGCGGATGGAAATGGGTGCATTGGTTTTCAGGCTTGAGGCCATCTCATTGATTACCTGCAGTTCCTGAATCGATTCACAATTAAAGCAGCCGATGCCACTCTCCAGTCCCAACCGGATCTCCCAATCCGCCTTGCCAACACCTGCAAAAAATATTCTGGACGGTGAAAAACCACAGGATAGCGCCTTGCGGATTTCATAGCCGCTGACACAATCTGCGCCAAAGCCTTGCATTTTGATCAGCTCCAGGATCCTGTCGTTGGCATTGGCCTTCAGTGCATAATGAACCGGATAGCCGTACGTGCCGGAAATTCTGGAAACGGTGCCGAGAATTTTCTTCAACCGGTCGAGATCATAGTAATAGAACGGAGTCTTAAGATTCCGGAATCTATTCAGGGGGAAGGTCGTTTTCATAAGTCCCTGAAAAGATGGTCACTGAGTGAATTCAGGGCTTCTACCTTGTGCTCCGAGCTGATCAGAACCGATATGTTGTTGTTGCTGGATCCATAGGATATCATCCTGACAGGAATCTCTTTGAGGGCTTCCAGAACCTGAACGGCCATTCCCCTGCTTTCAGCGATCATGTCCCCGACCACACAAATAATCGTCTGATTCTCAATTACTTCCACGGTGCCATAGGATTCCAGATCGCTCCGGATCTCCTGGAGTTTATCGGTCTGATCAATGGTCATGGACACCGATACCTCAGAGGTGGCAATCATGTCGATCGAGGTCCGGTGGCTCTCAAAGATTTCAAAAACTTTCCGGAGAAACCCAAAGGCCAGCAGCATGCGGTCCGACTGTACCCTGATGGATGTGATGCCGTCTTTCGCCGCAACAGCCTTGAGGCCGGAGCCAGAAGCCTGATCCGTGATCAGGGTTCCCGGAGAATCAGGATCCATCGTGTTCTTCAGCCGTACCGGGATATTTTTATCCTGAGCCGGCCGCACACTGGTCGGATGTAAAATCTTGGCCCCGAAATAGGCAAGTTCTGCTGCCTCACCAAACGACAGGTGGTCGATCCGTTGCGTGTGTTTGACAAACCTCGGATCATTGTTGTGGAAACCGTCAATATCAGTCCATATCTGTATTTCATCCGACTCAACCGCCGCCCCGATAATGGATGCGGAATAATCCGAACCCCCTCTTTTCAGATTATCAATTTCACCGTATGCATTCCGGCAAATAAACCCCTGCGTAATAAAAAGATTGCAATCCGGATAAAGCGACAACTCCCGGTTAATATTTTCACGGATGTAATAATTATCGGGTTCCTGGTCCTTATCAATGCGCATGAAATTCAGTGCTGGGAGAAGTACGCATTCACGGCCCGTTTCTTTCAGGTGGTAATACATCAGGGCGGTTGAGATCAGCTCACCCTGCGCCAGAACAGCTTTTTCTTCAAACTGGGTGAACAGGTCCTGGTTGAAATCGTTCAGATGATCAAAGTGACTGTCAATCAACGTTATACCGATTTCCTTGTACTCTTCTGAAGTAAAGAGTTCATCCACAACCCGGTAATAGTTGGACCGAAGTTTTTCGATGAATAATTTTGCATTACCTGAGTCCTTTTTGTATAAATATTCAGAATATCGTACCAGATCATTGGTGGTGCCGGTCATGGCGGAAAGGACTACAATTTTGGGTTCCGGGTCCGTTATAAGGAGGGCTACTTCCCGGATTCTCTGAGGGTTACCTACTGAGGTTCCCCCGAACTTCATTACTCTCATTTCAGTCAGTTATTTGCTTCGTTTTCTGAATCAGCCTTGTAGAGCTGAAAATCCGGGGCACAAAGATACATAAAAAACTTAAATTTGTCGGGTCATTAAGTCCGGCTTATGGTTAAACGTCTGTTGCCTGTTTTCATTATTATTCTGATTATTGTGCCGATCGGAGTGTTCTTTCTGTTGTCAAAGGATAAGGAAATCAAGCTATACCAGTCCGATGCTATCGATCTGATTCCGATGGATGCATACTGGATGGTGGAGGCCCGGTCGGTTCCCGACCTGTTCGGGGCCTTCTCCCAGTCCGATCCCTTGTTTCCATCCCTTAAGCTGTTCAGTGATGCAAAGCCCTATCTTGAGGCCTTACGTAGTATGGACAGCCTTCTGTCGCGCAGCAGCCGTTTTAAATCAGCCTGGAATGACAGTCCCGTTGTGGTATCCCTGCATCAGCTCGGAAAAAATAATTTCCAGTTTCTGCTTGTAATGGAAACCAGGGAATCCTCAGGTGTGAAAGTCCTGGGAGACCTGTTTTCCGAAGTTTGCGGAAGGTCGGGACAATGGTCGGAAAGGGTTTACAACGGGCAGTCCATACATCGGATCAGTTTTGGAGTAGATGCACTGATCCAGGGCGTTTCCCTGGCTGAAACCGATGGTTTTCTGATCGTGAGCCCATCACCGGTGCTGCTGGAGAACGCAATAAGGCAAAAATCCGGCGGAACAGGGTTCTCCGATACGCGGCAATACCGCCAGCTGTCGGTGACACGGAGCGAAGAAGCCCTGGCCAACGTGTATATCAACCTCAAAACCCTGCCGCAATGGTTGGGATCGATGATGAATACCGGAGTCAAAAAGAAGCTCGATAATTTTACCCGGTATGGCGACTGGGCGGTCATGGACCTGAATCTGAGAAGCGACGCCCTGTGGCTGACGGGATTTGCACTTGAGGGCGATACCCTGAACTCCTACCTGAATATTTTCAAGAACCAATTGCCGCTCAAGCTGGCCGGAGAGCAAACCCTGCCTTCGAATACTGCAGCTTTCTATACCATCGGTGTTGAAAAGCCTGATTTGTACTTTAAGGACCTTTCAGATTATCTGGCAGGCGGAGAGGAGGGTAGGCGGCGACAATCCAGCATTGACCAGGCTGTCAGAACGGTTCGGGAGGACGTAATCAGCTCCTGGACCGACCTGGGTATGACCGAACTAACGATTGCTTACCTGACCGGTTCTGCTGATGATTCGGTGGATCCGGTTGTCATGGTAACCACCCGGAACCGAAACCAGACGCTTGATAAACTTCTCAATTGGCTCGACCAGTCTGCCGGAACAAAAAATCAGAAACAGCGATCGCAACGAAGAATTTACCGGGTGGATGCTGAGCATGAATATGCCATCTATCCTATGGCTTGCCAGAATCTTCCTGAAATCCTCGGTGGTGGCTTTTTTGCAAATGTAAAAGGCGAGTATTTTTCCTTTATTGGCAACACGCTTGTATTGGCAGATGATTTAAAAACCATTGAGGACGTGCTCCATTTTCATACCATCGGCAGGACATTGGCCGCAGATCCGTTTTTTCTTTCCGTATCGGACCTGATCTCCACCCGGGCAAATGCAACTTTCTATGCAGTGCCTCATAAGATAAGGCCTCTGCTAATCAGTGTTTTAAGTCCAAAGGCTACTGCTTCCCTGTTGTCTGATGAGGATTTTCTCGGTAATACCGGTGCAGTCTGCCTTCAGTTCCATAACCGCGACGGGATATTCCTTCACAGCCTGTTTGCGCGGTTCACCGGCCTGGAACTCGACAAACCACAGACCATATGGGAGTCCCGGCTGGATGCTCCGGTTTCCGGAAAGCCTGCACTGGTAAGGAACTATACCACAGACGCAACGGAAATAGTGGTCCAGGATCGGATAGGAGTGGTATACCTGCTGAACACATCGGGGCGAATACTCTGGAAGAAACCGATCGGTGAACAGATCAACTCAAGGATTTTCCAGGTTGATCTTATGAAGAACGGAAGGCTCCAGTTCCTGTTTTCAACCCCATCGGCAATCCATGCACTGGACAGAAACGGGAACTATCTCCCGAAATTCCCGTTAGCTCTGAAGTCGGAGTCAACCAACGGCCTCGCAGTTATTGACTTTGACGGAGCCCGTGATTTCAGGCTGCTCATTGCCGGATCTGACCACCAGATCTACTGCCTTGACAAAAACGGGAATCCGGTTAAAGGGTGGGAGTTCAAAACAACAGAAGGGTCAGTTAAGCACCCGGTTGCCCACTACAAGATCCAGAGCAAGGACTACCTGGTTTTTTCAGATGAGATGAAACTGTATGTTCTTGATCGGAAGGGTGTTGTTAAGGTTAACTATGATAAATCGCTGCCTCTTTCTGAGAAAAATGCTATAATTTTTGATGATCAGGCTTCCGGGAAAGGTTCAAGGTTTGTGATCACTGACGTGGACGGAACCGTTTTCTCTTTTCTTCTGGACGGGACCGTGGAGTCAGCTAAATTTGAAAACTTCAGCACAGATCATTATTTTAATCTGGAAGACATCAACCAGGACGGGATTAAAGAGTACATTTTTATCGACCGGAACCGGCTGGAGATTTACAAGCAAACCGGCGAGAAGCTGGTTTCCCGGCGGTACGAGGGCCAGGTTTCCGCTGTGCCGGATCTCTTTACCACCGATAATACGGTAAAGAGAATAGGCCTGGTTTTCTCAGGCAAAAATAATATCCTGCTGCTTCAGGGCGACGGAACCATTCAGTCGGGTTTTCCACTGCGGGGTTCAACGCCCTTTGAGATTGGTTCGTTAAATTCCCGGACCGAGTTTTCTAACCTTTTGGTAGGCAGTCAGGAACCCTATTTGTATAATTACGCAATTAAATAATCCACCATGATCCGGTTTTTATTGGTTCTTTTCCTTATCTGGTTACTTTACAAATTCATAAGAGGTTATCTGTTTATCCGGTCCGCTGCCCGCTCCTATACCCGCTCACAGCACGCTGATCCGGAACCGGAATCTCCTGTAAAACAGCCTAATAAGCTTATCTCAAAGGATGAAGGCGAGTATGTGGATTTTGAGGAGATTAAACATTAGTGCCCCTGAATTGTGTTATTCCTAAAGTAGAATGTATGGCATGGATTAGCTCATTTTTCGGGGAGTTCTACAGGCTGATGAGTGAGATGGCGCCGTTCCTCCTGCTGGGTTTCCTTTTTGCAGGTATGCTCAAGGCGCTTTTCCCGACGGACAGTATTGCACGCTTCATGGGCCGCCGGAATTTCAGATCGGTGCTGAATGCCGCCTTGCTGGGCGTTCCTATGCCGCTCTGTTCATGCGGTGTAATTCCAACTGCCATCTCTTTTTACCGGAACGGTGCCTCAAAGGGAGCCACCACTTCGTTCCTGATCTCAACTCCCCAAACCGGGGTGGATTCCGTTCTTGCAACCTATGCCATGCTGGGATTGCCCTTCGCAATTGTTCGTGTGATCGTCGCATTCTTCACCGGCCTCCTTGGTGGCACGGCCAGTCATCTGCTGGATCGCAACCAGATTGGAAGAGCCAGCGACATTAAAGATTCCCCTGCTGAAAAACTATCCTTCATCCGGAAAGTCAAACTGATTTTCACCTATGGTTTTGGGGAATTGGTGGAGGACATTGTAAAATGGCTGCTGATCGGACTCGCATTTGCATCGGTGCTGTCACTTGTTATTCCGGATTCATTTTTCACGACATACATTGGAAATCAGTGGATTGAAATGCTGATCGTACTTACGGCTTCGGTTCCCCTGTATATCTGTGCTACCGGATCCATTCCAATGGCAGCCGTTCTGCTGCTGAAAGGCATCTCCCCGGGGGCAGCGCTGGTTTTCCTGATGGCCGGACCCGCTACCAATGTCGCCACGATGATGGTCATCAGCAATTCAATGGGAAAGAAGGCTTTTTTTATTTATCTCGGCGCAATTGTGGGCGGTGCACTACTTTCAGGTTTCTTTGTTAATACTTTCCTGCCGGCCGAATGGTTCCAGGTGAGCCATCTGCATGAACACAACCATGCGGGTTCCTCCTGGATAACCGTGGCAGCGGCAATTCTCTTGTCAGGACTCATGCTCCTGGCTATTTGGAATAAATGGATTCATCCCATGCTACAATCTAAATCACCAACTATGAGCACATCTGAAAATCCCTATTTCACAACTATTTCCGTTGGCGGAATGACCTGCAACCACTGCAAGGCTACCGTCGAGAAAAACATCTCCGCCATTGAAGGTGTGGACGAGGTCACAGTCGACCTGAATTCTGGAAACGTCAAGGTTGGAGGCGAGAATATTGATTTAGATCGGATCGGGATGCGGGTTAAGGAGCTGGGGTATGAATTCAAGGGCAAAATCTGATTTTGGCTATGGAAAAAATTCTTCACTTTCTGTCAGAACTGGAACAGAACAACAACCGCGAATGGTTTAATGCAAAAAAGGCAGACTACCAGTTACTTAAAAAAGACTTTGAGCAGTTCACCGGCAAGCTGATACTGGCTATCGGCCAGTTTGATCCCGGAATATTGGGGGTTACGGCATCCGGCTCAATTTTTAGAATCCACCGCGATACCCGGTTCTCCAACGATAAAACCCCCTATAAAAATAATTTTGGGGCACACCTGTCAACAGGAGGAAAGAACAGCGGCAATCCCGGCTACTATTTTCATGTCCAGCCCGGGGAGAGCTTTATTTCTGCTGGCATTTACATGCCCTCCTCTGACAAGCTGAAAGCCATCCGGAAAGAGATATATAATTTCCCGGAAGACTTCAGGCAGTTGATCGAGGATCCCTTTTACCGGAAAAATCTCAGTCTGTTTGAAGAGGATAAGCTGAAACGTCCGCCAACCGGCTTTCCTGCAGATTTTGAACTGATTGAGTATTTGAAATACAAGCATCTGGCTCCCTGGATGCCCATTTCCGATAAACAACTGACGGCGCCCGACCTGTTTGACAAAGTAGTTGATACGTACCGGAGAATGAAGGTATTCAATGATTTCATCTACCGGGCCCTTGAAGACCTGAACCCGCAATAAATTGTATATTGCCCAAAAATCTGACCATGGCAACTGTAACAAGCAGATACCTGGGTGAGCTTAGGACTGAGAATGTTCATCTCCAATCCGGCGAAATCCTGATAACCGATGCACCTCTCGACAACCAGGGGCTTGGCAGGACTTTTTCTCCCACTGATCTGGCGGCAACCGCATTGGGCGATTGCATCATGACCGTCATGGGCATTGCTGCCCGGGCAAGGGGAATAAGTATAGACGGAACTACCTATGAGATCACCAAGGTTATGGCAGATTCACCGCGCAGGATCGGCGAGATTCACGTGGTATTTACCTTTCCCTCCAATAGTTTTACAGAGTCCGACAAAAGAGTTCTGGAAGCGGTTCACAAAGCCTGTCCGGTAGCACTGAGCCTGCATCCTGATATTAACCAAGTAATCACCTATAATTGGTAAACAGAAGATTCATGAAGACAATCAACAAAATAGTCAGGTTTTTATTTTCGATGTCATTTATGGGCATCATCGTTATCCTGCTGGCGCTCAGCATGGCAGTGGCCACCTTTGTGGAAAACCGCAATGGCACCACTGCTTCGCAGGCATTGATTTATCAATCCTGGTGGTTTGAGTTGGGTATTATGCTTGCCTTTGTCAATATCCTGGCCAATATCATCCGGATGAAACTTTACAAACTAAAGAAACTGCCCATATTTCTTTTTCATTGCGCTTTTCTGGTCATTATACTCGGTGCTGCTCTCACCCGGTATGTGGGTAAAGAGGGCATTATGCACATTCGCGAAGGAGAAAGCACCGGAGCTTACCTGAGTGCCGAAACCTTTTTTTATGTGAAAGCGGAAAGCGGCTCAGGCTCCTTGGAAAAATATCAGAAAGTTTATCTGTCACCAGCCAGCAGCAGGGAGGTCAGGATGAAGCTAAGTTTGGGAGAGAACCGCATCCGGATCCGAAGCGTCAATTATGTTGAGGGTGGGCAGTTGCAAAAGGGCGGCCAGATGGAATCCATGGGAGGTAACCATCCGGATGTTGCCCAGGTAAAGGTTTCAATAAACAACAGCTCAGAGGAGGTAATGGTGAGAGGAATACAGCGGTCAGGGTTCATGCAAAATGAATTTGAGATCAGCGGAATCAAGCTGACACTTGCGTTTGGATCACGGCCGATGGAATTGCCCTTTAAACTGACATTGAATGATTTTCAGCTCGACCGGTATCCGGGCTCAAACAGCCCTTCCTCTTTTGCAAGCGAAGTAACCCTGGTGGACACTAAAAATCAGGTTACAAAACCCTACAGAATTTTCATGAACAACATATTAACACACCGGGGATACCGGTTTTACCAGTCATCCTATGATATGGATGAGCAGGGTACGGTGCTCTCCGTGAACCATGATGGTTTAGGAACTTCGGTAACGTACACCGGATATTTTCTGATGATTGTATTCATCATTCTCGCCTTTTTTGCGCCCGGAAGCCGATTCAAGAGATTGTTGAAGGAGAGCCGGAAGGGAGCCGTGGTTTCAGCCGTTGCAATTCTGCTGCTGATGGTGTCGAACCTTTCATTGTCTGCCCAGAACTACCCAAAAGCTCCCGATGCAAGGGAGGCCAGGGAGTTCGGAAAGATTTGGGTTCTGGGAAGTGAAGGCCGGATAAAGCCGGTCAGTTCGTTGTCGCAGGAAATGGTCAGAAAGGTTTTCGGAGAAAACAGCGCTGCCGGCATGACGGCTGAGCAGCTCAGCCTCAGCATGCTAATCGAGCCTGATAAGTGGGCTAATATTCCGATGATTGAGGTTAAGAATTCCACCCTGGTGAACACTATCAATGTTAACGGGAAGAGAGCTTCCTATAACGATTTCTTCAGGGAAGGCCGCTATGTTATGGCCGCTATGGTGAATGAGGCTTACGTAAAGAAGCCTAATCAGCGTAACGGGCTGGATAAGAGTGTGATCAAGATCGATGAGGCGCTCAACATCGTTTATATGGGATTAACCGGCCAGCTTCTTCAGATTTTTCCGGATCCCATTGATCCAAAAGCTAAATGGCATGTTCCAGCCAATGCTCCTGCCGGTTTGTCGCAACAGGACTCCCTGATGATTCATGCTTCCTTTGCCACATACCTGGATGCAGTCAGGACCGGTGACCTTGCGCAAGCACTCTTGCTTAGGAAGGGTATCCAGAATTTCCAAAGTAAATACGGATCCGCTATCATCCCGGCGCAAGGCAAGGCACGGCTTGAGGTTCTGTATAACAAGACCCTGATTTTTGAGAGGCTGACCATTTTTTATGCATTGATTGGACTCCTTTTCCTGATTGTACAGATCTGGTCCCTGTTCAAAGTGGTGAAATGGCACGGCCAGGTCAGCAAAATATTCGGTTTCCTGCTCTTTGGCGGCTGGCTTCTTCATACGTTCGGCCTTGGAATGCGCTGGTATATTTCGGGACATGCTCCGATGAGCAATGGGTACGAATCCATGATCTTTGTTGCCTGGGGTACATTGCTTGCCGGGTTGCTGGTGGTCAGAAGATCCATGCTGCCACTGGCGCTGACAGGCGTTCTGGCTGCCCTGGCGCTGCTGGTCGCCCACATGAGCTGGATGAATCCGCAGATAACGCCTCTTGTACCGGTATTGAAATCCGTATGGCTGACCATTCACGTAGCCATTATCATGACCAGTTATTCCTTCCTTGGCCTTGGTGCTTTGATCGGATTGATTGCCATGATTCTTTTCGTTTCAAAAACCAAAAAGAACCAGGCACTGGTCAGCGGGCATATCCGTCATCTCACGCGATTAAACCAGATCGTGCTGATCGCAGGACTCTACCTGATCACCATCGGCTGTTTTCTTGGCGCCATATGGGCTAACCAGTCATGGGGCCGTTATTGGGGCTGGGATCCGAAGGAGACCTGGTGCCTGATTACAATACTGGTTTATTCATTTGTAACGCACATGCACCATATCAAAGGATTTGACACTGACTTTTCCTTCAATTTCGGTGCACTGATGGGTTTTGGTGCCGTGCTGATGACCTATTTCGGGGTGAACTACTTCCTTGGCGGCATGCATTCCTATGCCGGCGGAGATGCTCCTGCCATGCCGGTAGGGGTTTATGTGGCTCTTATTGTTCTGGTGGCTCTCGTTTATATCGCGTATTTCAACGAGCTCCGGTTTCAGCCGAAGAAAAAATCCGATGTTTAATCCTTAATGCACCGGACGCTGAAACCGTAGGTATTGCCCAGATTGATCCGGTAATATTCGTTCTTATCCTTCTGGAGCGAGAATACCCACGCATTGTCGCCCGATGCCTTGGTTGAGGTCCAGAAACTGGTTACGGCTTCAACATATTCATACCGGTTATTGATTGAACGCTGTCCGGCGTAGAACATCCGGTAATCGGTGTCACCGCCTACTTCCAGCCGCTGACGGGGTGAACCGGAACCCAGGAAATCAAACAACTGCTGAAATTCAGCAACCGACGGTATATGCCAGCCTGTGGGGCAGATCCCTTTAGCCTTTTCCGTTATGGCGCTGTTCATGGCATCTTTCCAGTTGTACAGACCTCCATATTTGGTACAATTGACCACCTTGTTACTGTAACAGAACTTGGAAGCTGAGGTTTCGTTAAGGTTTTCCGACATCCACCACTGGCTGCCGATTTTAACGGTTCCATAGAACATATTATTCTTTTTATCGGCGATCAGGCCGGTTTCATTGGATCCACCGCTTACAGTCACCACCAGGCTGGTGGTGTCACTCAGTCCGCCGGTATCCAGAACCTGCATTTTTACCCGGTATTGGCCGGCAGCCGGATATTTGAAGCTGGCGGTCTTTTCCTTCCCATAATCGGTGTCCCAGGATCCGTCGTTGTCAAAATCCCAGCGGACTTTGAGCAGGTCGATGTAGTCTTCCCCGTCGGTAACCTTGTCCGCATCGAAGTAGAAGTTGGTGGTCAGGTTTCCATATTCATACCCGATAAAGAAGGCGGCGGTCGGTTTCCCGTTGGAGTGGGCAATCCAGATTGTATCCTTTTTCTGGTCGAGGAGTCCCCACTGGTCGCGAATCTCCAGCGTGACGAAATTCTGTCCTTCGGCAGGGAACTGATATCCAAAAATCGGGCTATCCATGTATTCGGTATCAAACTCATCATCCTTATTAAAGTTCCATCGATATTGAAAGGTATTCGCCGGATCTGCAGGATCATGACTGGCAGAGGCATCAAACTGAACGGTATCGGCGGTCGATGGCTTTTCCGGAAGCCAGGTAAAGTCAGGCACCAGGTCGGTATTGGCAAGAGAGACGATCACAGATTTTCGTTGAATCGCGGCAACATCTTGCGGATCGGTAACCTCCAATCCGATGTAATGGATACCCGGAGTGTCGAACATTCTGGTCGACTGAATATCTTGTGAATAAGGAGTTTCATAAATCCCGTCACCATTCCAGTCCCAACGGAAACGCAGTGTGTTCAGGCTGTCTTCGTCATCGCTTGTTTTTGATGCATCGAAGAAAAACTCGGTCCGCAGGTTACCCGATCCGGGCGTTATTGTGAAAAGCGGCCGGGGAGCGCTGTTCCCACGTGCCACCTGTATGGTAAGCTGAATAGTGTCACTTAAGCCGGCATCATTCCTGATCTCCATTCGCGGGCTATAGGTTCCCGGCTTGTAGTACCTGTACGGAAATTTCTTTGCACGGGAGAATCCGGTATCCCAGATGCTGTCATTATCCCAGTCCCAGCGGATAAAAAGCATGGTGTCCTCCTCATTGGTTGCCACACTGCCGGTTGCATCGAAATTGAAAACCGTGGTGGTCAGTCCGTTAGCAGGTGATACGGTAAATTTTGCTACCGGCGGGGTTTTAATGACGGCCTCCTTATCACACCGGATGAAGAATACGGAAACGGTAATAAGGGCTATAAAATGAACAAGGTTGATTCTCTTCATGCTTAGCGGAATTGAGGGATAATACGCGTGGTTTCTTTCTCTTTTATAATGGCATTCCCAATGGCCCATTTTGAGCCGCCCACCTCACCTGGAAATCCGGCAGCGGAGCAGGAATCACCTTTTGCAACGCAAACGATCCCGGCCTGGTAATAGTAGGTTCCCGGCGCCAGCTCGAACTGATAAACCAATTTACTGTTGTATACATTGGCTACATCCAGAAAGTGTCCTTTATAAAGTTCTTCAGCTGTTTTTGCAATGCTCAGGTCCGCCCGCAAAACACGGTTGGGCGGCAGGTAGGAGCCGGGTACCCGAAATTCAATCTCCAGGGTTCCTACAATTTTCGGGGTATCGGTATTCCCGTTATTATTGTTATTGGGATCAACCGGATCATCGCACGAGAAAAAGAGGAAGAGTCCGGCTAACAGAGAAAAAAGTATTGACCGCGTCATAATTTAATATTTTAATTCGTTGGTGCTGTCACGGTCTCCGGTATGGTCCAAAAAGCCCAGTCCCCGGGTATACCGTCCGTAAGCCATGCTGTCGAGCGTAACGCTGGATAGAAAAAGGTTGGAAATATTGACTTCGGCCATGGAGCTGAATAGCCCGATGCCATTGGTGACATTCGAATAAACCGGCTTCTCCATCAGGGCTCCTTCGGAAGGGGCTGTCGATTCCACATAATATTTTAGCTCTACTCCGCCGCTAAGAATCTGAAAATCGAGTCCAACCGCCAGTCGCTCAATGCCAGCCTTGGAAACCAGGCTTTCTTCAAGAACATGCATAAACCGGGCACCGGAAACATCCTTGCTCAGGTATTCGATGTTAGACCCGGGATTGGAGAATCCCTGCGGCCATATCAGCGTCTTTTCTGATGTTACTCCGCCCAGGGTTTCGAGGTACTTGAAACGAACGACCACCTGGTAAACTCCGGCTTTTTCAACCGGCTGCCAACGGCAGGTGTAGTTGGCTCCTTCGTACAGGCTTATTTTCCTGATTGGCAAAGGCATAGGGTCAACAACGGTGAGAGAACCCAGCGTGGTGGTCTCAGCATACAAAACCTTCTCCTTGCTGCCTAGATAAATATAAAGCCGGTACAGTTGCTTGGGAAGGATTCGTGCGGACGCTTTATAGAGCAGGTGTTTATCTGTAGGAAAGAATCCTGTATCCTTCTGAATTTCCGTTGTTGGGTTAAACCTGATGGTCTCTTTAACCTCGTTATTCTGCCACCGCTCAAGGCTTACAACCACTTCACCCGGAAAAACCATGCTGTCGGGGTGGGGAGGGAATTCCAGTGCGGCCTGGTCGATGAGGTACGTTTTCTGCAACCGCAGATACTGGAAAGAATCGGCGGTGTTAAGAATGCAGTAAACAATAGGGGTATCCAGGTTATCGGAGTTTATATCAAAATCCGTACTGCACGATTGTATTGTGGCAATAAAAAAAAGTGCCTGAATACCTGTTAGAATGGTTTTTTTCACGCTGTCAACTTCAAACATTAAGAATACCAATACGGTAACACATCCGGCCTTTTCAGTTGGGGGGACCAAAAAGCCGCGTAAAAATACGACACTAGCCGGCATAAACAAGTTTTATGCCAACAACTACGTCTCATTTTCACATTTTTTAAGACTTCAAAAACCGTGCAAGGTTTAACCGGTTGACAGAATGACCTAACCCGGGCGGGTTTTTCTTTCTCGTGTTCTGATAACCGACTTAACACCCGAAGCGAGAAGATAAATCAGCACCAGTGAAAAAATGATCGCGGCACCGGAAGGAATGTTGAGTGTGTAGGAAAGGATCAGGCCGGTCAGGGACCCGGCAAAACCGATCCCGATTGACAGGAAAATAATCCGTTTAAGGTTATTTGAAAAGATAAGAGCTGTATTCTGAGGGATGGTCAGAAGGGATAAAACCAGAATGATTCCTGCCACACGTATGTAAACAACTGCTGTTAAGGCAACCAGGCCGGCCAGGATATACTTGAATAAACTTACCGGGGCACGGCTGGTGCGGGCGAAGTCCTCATCGAAGGTGATGTACTGGATCAGCCTGAAGAATGGGATGAAAATAGCCAGGACCAGTACCATAAGGCCCGACATAACCACGAGGTCGGATCTGGAAACACTGAGGATATTCCCAAATAGGTAGCTCATCAGGTTGGGTGCATATCCGGGGGCCAGTGAAATGAAAATGATTCCAACAGCCATCCCAAGTGACCAGATCATTGCGATCACGGAATCTTCCCTTATTTTCTGGTACTTCGACAAATATTCAACTCCGAGGCCGGAAATCAGCCCGAATACCGCCGCACCTGCGAGCGGATTGATCCCCAGGAAAAATCCCAGTCCCAGGCCCCCGAAAGAGGCATGGGTAATTCCTCCGGTAATGAAAACCATACGTCTCGAAACAACGTAAGTCCCTATTATGCCTGCAGTTATGGCGCCAATCAGCGATGCCAGCAATGCATTCTGTATGAAAGTGTATGAAAGGAACTGGGCTATCATGATGGGTGCGTATGCAATACCCGGTGGGGAACATGACCATGGGTGATCAGGTCTATCGGGCAGTTATAAGATTCGAGTATCTGTTCCGTGAGTTGGTTGTCGGGATGGTAATGCAGGTAATGATTAACGCAGGCAATGGTTTTTACCGATGAGAGGATCTGACCCACATCATGACTGACCAGCAGGATGGCTGTCTCCTGATTGATGGCCTCAAGCAGTTCATAGAGTTCATGCTCAAACCGGTTGTCAACATAGGTTACCGGCTCATCCAGGATAAGAAGATCAGGGTCAGAGATCAGCGCCCGCCCTATAAATACCCGCTGCATCTGTCCGCCCGACAGCTCACCGATACTCCTGCGTGAAAAAGTCAACATCCCAACCTTCTCCAGCACCTCCCTGGCTTTGAGTTTATCATCCCGGGTAACCCGTGAGGTGAGTTTTCCTTTTTTTAGCAGTCCGGAAAGAACAACTTCTTCCACAGATATCGGGAAACGATTGTCAAAATTTTGATATTGAGGCAGATAGCCGATGTTGACACTGGCCGGAACCGATACGATACCCTTCCAGGGTTCGAGCAGACCTAAGATTATGCGGATCAGGGTTGATTTTCCCCCGCCGTTTGGTCCGATCATCCCGATAAAATCCTTTTTGAAAATTTCGAGATTAGCCTTCTCAATTACGGGTTCGGTACCATAACCGAAGGTAATGTCTCTCAGTTCAATTAGCTTCTCCATCGGTTACTTTACAATATCCATTGCGGCCAGCTCTCTGACGATCCGCTGCAATTCGTTGATCCAGTCATCCGACATCGGATCGATGATGACGACACGGGCATTAATTTCCCTTGCAAGGGTTTCGGCATTCTCCTGGTCATACTCCTTCTGTATGAAAATGGTATTGATCTGTTCGGCGGAAGAGAGATCAACCAATTCTTTAAAATGCGAAGCTGCCGGCTCCTTGCCGCCTTCTTCCATAGCATGCTGTATCAGGTTGTAATCCCTGGCAATGTAGTTTAACGCCGGATGAAATATGATGAAACTACGATGCTTCAGGGGTTCCAGGGTAATTTTAAACTGATTGTCGAGACTGTCAAGGCGCTGTTCCAGTTTCCTGAGGTTTCCGGTAACCAGGTTTTCGCAGGACGGGTCAGCAGCCTGAAGTCCTCTTGCCATTTTTTCAGCGATAAGTTTAGCCTCCTTTACCGACAGCCAGTAATGGGGATCGGGTCCCTCATGTGAATGGCCATGGTCTGATTTTTCCACTTCATGATCATCATGCTCTGCCTCGGCATCTTCAATGATTATCAGGTTAATGCCTTCTGATAAATCGACAATTTTCAGGTCCGGATTATTTGATCTGATACCGGGCATCCAGGCTTCTTCGAACCCTAAATGACCGTTAATAAACAGAACAGAGGACTCTTCCATTTCCTGCAGTTGCCTGGGAGCGGGTTCATAGGAATGGTGGTCGGCTCCGGGCGGAACAAGAACGTTAACCCGAAACTTCTCGCCAGCCAGCTGCTCAACAAAGTATTTGAATGGCAGGATACTGACGGTCACAATCGGCTGATCGGTCCTGGTGTCAGGTTTTGGTTTGCAGCCTGTCAAGAGTAAAGAAGAAAGAAGAAAGATGAAAGATATACGCTTCATAATCAGTTAAATGGTAGGAATTTCTTTACCGCATCCTTATTGTGTTCGTTCACAACGTTGCTGCATTCAGGGGTATACATGGCCTCAATGCGGTCGTGGTAAACCTCCTGGATTTTATGCCGAACCATTTTCATTGTAGAGTTGATCATCAGGTTTTGTTCGGTAAACGGCTCATTGATAATCTGAAAGGTTGTTGGAACCCATTTTTCCGGGAATTGGTTCCGATATTCTGCCGTATCCTTGAACTTGTAAAAATCAAGCTTGACAGCCTTGATCAGAACTTCAGCATCAGAGATCTTGTTTCTCTCGATATACTTCTTCACTTTGCCGGCATCCAGGGTAACCACGGCAGTGGTGTATTTTCTCATATCGTTGTAAACCATAACCTGATTAACCAGCTCGGACGAATTCTGAATGGCCTCCTCAATTCCTTCCGGGGAATACTTTTCACCATCGGATGAGATGAGCAGGGCTTTAGCCCGACCAATAACAACCAGGAATCCGTCCTTGTCGTAGTAACCCAGGTCACCGGTAAACAACCAACCATCCTTTATTGTTTTGGCCGTTGATTCCGGATTCTTATAATAGCCTTTCATAACATTTTCACCCTTGATAACAATCTCGCCTTTCTCACCACTCATGGCTTCGGTTCCGTCAGATTTGATGATCTTGCAGATCAGATTCGGTATTACCTTTCCTGATGTTCCCATTTTGTGTACTTCCATGGTGTTGCCGGAAATGATAGGGGTGGCTTCACTCAGTCCATATCCCTGGTGGACCGGAACTCCGATTGCATTGAAGAACACCTGTTGGCGTATATCCAACAATGCCCCACCGCCCACGCAATAGCGGATGCTGTTCCCGAAAATTCCCCTGACTTTTTTGAAAACCAGCGTCTCTGCCAGAATGTAAGGAAGGTAATTAGTCATCCGGATTAAAACGCCGGCCTTTTTAAATCCATCGCCTTCCATGCGGATTTTAGCGTTCAATCCTGCCTGGAAAATGCCGTTCACAAATTTTCCTTTGGCTGCGACCCCTTCTTTGATCTTCGACATGAAGTTGGCCGTGAGGGCAGGAACGGTCAGGATAAAATGCGGATTGGCCTCAACCAGGTTAATCGGAATATTTTTAACCGTCTGAACCCCGCCGCCTCTGGCATCAACAAAATAGAGACTCAGCCCGCGCAGCAGGGCAGCGTATATCCCTACGGTATGTGCAAAGGAGTGGTCGAGCGGAAGAATGATATACAGCCGGTCGTTTTCCGTTACATTGAACATTTCCATGGCATCATGGCAATTGGAGTAATAATTCAGCTGAGAAAGCATGATTCCCTTTGGATCACCCGTGGTTCCGGAGGTGTAGGAGATTGTCACAATGTCATCCTCTTCGGTTTCCTCTTCAATTTTTTCCAGTAACGCTTCGGTTTCTTCCCAATGGAATTTGCCCGATTGCACCAATTCCGAATACCTGACAATATCTTTTTCCGGATTGATGCCAAACTGTTTACAGTCGGATTCAATCCCGCTTAGATCATCTTCCAGATAAATGATCTTGTGGGTATGCTCCATTGCACTCCAGATCGAGGCTACTTTTTCAAACGTGTTTCTGGAAACAACAATAGCCTTTGAATCCGAATGGTTCAGCCGGAACAGAACTTCATCGGGCATCAATTTTATTGACAGGGGAACCGTAGTGCAGCCAGCGAAAAGAATGCCATATTCGCTGGTAATCCAACGGTTGCGTCCCTCTGCCAGAATTGAGATCTTATCGCCTTTTCCAATCCCCAGCTGATGAATCCCGGCTGCGAGGAATCTCGATTCATTCAACACGTTCGGGTAAGTCATACCCACCCAACCGGAATCGCCCTTCTGGTTGGTATACGCTGCTGCCGGATATTGAACGGCACTTTCACGAAGCATGCGGAGGACTGTACGTTTCATATTGTTGGTATTAGTTTCCGGTTGCCGGTTACCCGTTTCCGGTTATTGGTTTCTGGTTTGTCAAGAGCGTTGTCATCCCCGCGAAAGCGGGGACCGGTTGCCTTTCTCTGAATCTAAATTTCTACTCACTCCTTCAAATTTAAACTGTTGTATAGTGCCCCGGGCAGTTCCCCCTCGTATTCACCGCGGAAATCCCAGTCTGACTGCAGGCGACATCTGAAAAAATAATCGTACTGGCAATCAGACCAATGCAAAACAGGACCTTTTTTTTCATAGCAGGTTCAGGAAAGAAGTTAAAAATACAATTAATCTCCTACCAAAAAAAACGAAGGGTGCCTCTCGCCACCCTTCGTTTATCTGGTCACCGGTCACTGGTCCCGTGTCACGCGTGGCGCGTCACGATTCATGTGTCACGATTAGTGCGTGGGCAACACGGGCGCACGCCGTGCGCCCCTACCGCCAGCTGTCCCGGAGCACCGTAAACCCGGCCTCATGCGCCTTCCCGTTGACAATCAGTTTCACGATATAGTCACCGGGCCCAGCCTGTGACATGAGCCAGTTATTTTCGGCGCCGCCGCCACGTCCCCCGCGGCCTCCTGGTGCACCTCCGCCACCTCGCGCCCCACCGCCGGCAAACCGCTGCATCTGCTGACGGGACTGCTCTTTCTCCTCAGCCGTACGCTCGCGAACCCGCTCCTGGTAGTTCCAGATTACCTGGTTAATCCCCGGAGCTCCTGCACTTTTTACTTCATAAATGAGCCTTGAGCCTTCAAATATCTGTATAGTGGCATCCTTGACTGAGTCCTTGAGGAAGAAGGTAACAGGAACACCACCGGGCTCACTCTCGCCGGCATAGTTCAGGGATGAACTGTTGTTTTCGCTCACCCGGGCCCACTGGACGCGGGTTTCGGGCTTGAAGAGGAAAGCATTGGATTTCAGCGCTTCCGGTGTCAATCCTTCGAGCCAGGAAATGTCAGCAATATATAGACTTCTGCCGTGGGTGGCGACAATCAGGTCGTTTTCCCTTGGATGAATCTTCAGGTCCTCAACCGCTACGAAGGGCATGTTGCTCCGCAGCGGGTTCCAGCTCGTGCCGCCGTTAACTGAAACCAGCACCTGCTTGGTGGATCCGACAAACAGGAGATCGGGATTCCGGAAGTGCTCACGGATTACACAAACCGGATCATTGGGAAGACCTGTAACAATAGACTTCCATGTTTCTCCAAAATCAGTGGTTTTCCAGACGAAAGGCCGAAAATCATCAGCCCGTAAGCCGGTCATGGTCACATAGGCAGTTCCACTATTGAAATGTGACGGCTCCACCCGGCTCACCCAATGCCCCGGATGATCCTTGATGTTGGCCGTCAGGTCGTTCCATTTCTTCCCTCCGTCCCTGGTTACCCAAACCTTGCCGTCATCCGTCCCAACCCAAATCACACCAGCCTCGAGGTAGGATTCCTCCATGGTGACAATATTGCAATGCGTTACATTCCCGGAACCGGCAACCTTGGCCGGATCATTGGTAGTCAGGTCCGGACTGATTTCCACCCATGTTTCACCGCGGTTCGTTGATTTAACTACC
Source organism: Bacteroidetes bacterium GWF2_49_14 (assembly GCA_001769295.1). Taxonomy (GTDB): domain Bacteria; phylum Bacteroidota; class Bacteroidia; order Bacteroidales; family UBA12481; genus UBA12481. The sequence goes on from MEOR01000048.1 coordinate 34,229, forward strand.
TTATTGCCGGCATGATAGATGGTGCTTGAATTATGCGGGGAAACCACGATCGGGGCATTCCAGGCAAAACGGTCCATCTTGTCATACTGGATGCGGCTGCTTTCGCCGGTGACCTGGTCGATTCTTCCGATCGGGCCGAATTGCGACTCATTATACAGCCAGCGGCTGTCGCTCCAGTCAACCACGTTAAACATTCCGTCGCCTCCCCCGGTGGTTTTCCAGTCCTCCAGACGAATCGCCGAGCCATTGCGTTTGGTCGACGGACCTTTAACAGAGCCGTTGTCCTGCAATCCTCCATAAACATTATAGGGATAATCAAAATCATACCCGACGGCAACAAATTGACCAACAGGCTGAAAATCAGGGTGATACCAGTTAAGCCCGGAATCATAGGTGATTCCCATTCCATGGTCATACCCGAGAAGGAAGTGCTTCGGATTTTTTGGGTTGATCCACATGCCGTGGTTATCGCCTCCAAACCGGAAGGCCGTTTTCCACTCCTTGCCGCCGTCAGTGGTTTCCCAAACGCGAATACCTACAATATAGACATGCTCCGGATTGGTCGGGTCAACCCGAACCTGCTGGTAGTAATAGGCCGGACCGCCGCCAACATCCTGCCCGTTGGGACTCACTTTTTTCCAGGTTTTTCCGGCATTGTCCGAACGCCATACCTCATCGCCCAATTCCTGTTTTCCGCGGGGCAGGTTGACGCCTTTTTGCATCAGGTCCCAACGCTCATCAAAGGACATGCTGTCGACATTGCAATTCTCGATGTTGGCATACACCACATTCGGATTGCTCGCCGAAACTCCGACACCGATCTTACCGATTACTCCCGTTGGCAGTCCCCCGGCCAGCTTGGTCCAGTTTCCGCCGCCGTTGGTTGATTTGTAGATCGCGCTTGCCGGACCGCCTGCATTAAACGTCCAGGGCTTCCGCTCTTTATCATAGGCAGCTGCGTATAATACATCAGGATTTTTCGGATCTATTGCAAGGTCGACTATCCCGATATGTTTCGCGCCACGCGTCACGGATAACGTTTTCACCCAGGTTTTTCCTCCGTTTGTCGTCTTATAGACTCCACTCTCCTCGTTATTCGAATAGAGCGGGCCCTCTGCGGCCACCCAAACGATATCCGGATTCTTCGGATGCAGAATGATCCTGCCGATATGCTGGGATTTGGTCAGGCCCGTATTGATCCAGGTTTTCCCGCCATCGGTGGATTTGTATACACCGTCTCCATAATATGCTGTGCGGCTGTTATTGGCCTCACCGGTGCCTACCCAGATCACATCGGGATTATTCTGATCGATTTCAATATCTCCGACGCTTATGGCGCCGGTTTCGTCGAATACCGGGGTAAAAGTTATTCCGTTGTTTACCGATTTCCATACCCCGCCCGAAGCCAGGGCAGCATAGAAAGTGGCCGGATTTTTCTCATACACGGCAAAATCGACAAACCGGCCGCTGTGCCGGGTGGAGCCGATCGAGCGGTAATGGACCTTGCTCAGGATATCCTGCGATAAATCCTGCGCAATCAGGCTGGTCCCGGGCAATGCCAGCACCATCAGAAATAAAATGGAATTGTTTTTTTTCATAGGTTTTCTTGTAGGGGAGGACCCGCGGTCCTCCCGTTATGGGTCACCCGCCAGCCGTCCGGTTTCAACAACCAAATTAATCCAATCGGGGAATCATTGATCCTATAAAACGGCACCAACGTAGGGATTTAACAAGATTTAACTAATTTCATCTGGTATAAACCGGTTAATTATGAATACAAGATTATTTACCCTGATGACGTTAGGCCTCACTGTTTCACTGAGTATTGCTGCTCAGACACGTCAGACTGTGGGTTCCCTCGAATATCACGACCTGCAGAATTATTCCTGGATGCGCCTCGCCCAGATCATTCCCGAAGTAACCGACCGGATCATCCTGCCGGTGGGCACGGTGGAATCGCATGGGGCCTGTCCGATCGGCACCGATAATTTCATACCCGAGAATCTGGCCGATCATGTGTGGAAGGACGTGAATGCCCTGGTTGCGCCGATCGTGAACCATGGGGTTACTGGCGCTTCCATATCACAATTTCCGGGATCCATCATGATTCGTCCGGAGGTTTTTCAGGAATATATCTATGACATCCTCAAGGATCTGGTCCGGACCGGTTTTAAGAATATCCTGATCATCAACGGCCATGGCGGAAACACGGAGCCGATGCAAAAGGCCATCGCAAAGCTTCACATGGAAACCGGAGCGCATTTCATGATCATCAGCTGGTGGGAGGCGGCCTGGAACCTGGCCGAGGAGGTTTACGGACTGAAGCCGGTCCAATCGGGCCATGGCGATCTGGAAGAAGCTGCCCTGGTCCTGTCGAAATATCCTGAACTTATTGATCGTGAGATGTATGAAAAGCTGGGGAAAGATAATCTTGGTCATGCAGGAACCGATAAAGGGGTGATCATGATGCCCGCCTGGGCAACCACCCGTTTGCCTGAAAAAGGCGTCGGATACCTTGATTTCGATCAGAAAAAAGCAAAGGAATACACAGTAAAGAAAGCCAAGTTCATTTCCGATACCTTCAACGAAGCCGTTTCCCGCTGGGAAATGATGGAATCCTGGAAATAAAGTCCCCGTATGGGCGCACTGCTTGCGCCCGTGATGACATACCACGAATGGGGACGGGGTTCGTAACCATTTGGCCAGTTCTCCGTCTTACCACCAAAGCATTAACCCATGAAAACTTACAACACGAGTTGTTTCCTCATTTTGTTATCGGCATTGTGCCTGCTACCAATTCCATCCGTTGCCCAAACTTCCGCCGATGCCCTCATTTTCCCCGATCCCCGTCAAAGAATTGTTGTGGTTGAAGCCACCGGCAATGGCGGCCGAAAGGTGACCGGGAAAATTCTTCCTGATACTGATTCCCTCGCCATGCTTGTGCTGGCCGATCTGAACATGCCATTTAACGCCAGCATGGTCAGGATGAGCCAGTGTGCAAGAAACCTGGCCGGAAACAATATCGGGCCAAACCTTATTTTCCTTTCAAAAAATGAGGGCGGATTTCCGCGTACCGGGGTTATACTCCTTGGCCTGGACGGAAAGGAAACAGAATATCCGAGATTGCAATATGTTGACCTGGTGCTTGATAAAAACCGGATAGTTCAGGGTGACCTGTCGATTTATACCCATGAACTTGGACATGTGATGATGGGACTGATCCTGGGGGAAACCCTTGAAAAGACGAAACTGGACAGAAGCCCCAAGCAGCATGTCAGCATGGGAGTAACGGATTACCTGACCGCTTTCAACGAAGGGTGGGGAATTCATTTTCAACGGCTTGCCTATGAAAATACCGAAAAATACCGTACAGCCTTTGAAAAACTGCTTACACCCGATCGTTCGATGAGCCTGGTCTGGCATTCAGGCATGGACGAGTTCCTGAGGCTGAACTTTGTAAAGGACAACGGTTATATCTATGAAAAGTTTGTACAGAGCGGAGATGTGGCAGTTTCTTCCGATATGGAACAGAGAATCCTGCTTGATCATACCAGTCCGGCTTTTGACCACACCCGGATTAAAAATGCACAACAGATGCTTTCCTGTGAAGGGGTACTGGCGACCCTCTTTTATCAGGTTAATACCGATGCTAAGCTGGCGGGAAATTACATGCATGCCGGTTTCTATACCCCTTTCCTCCTGAAGCCGCTGCCTGCCGGGATCAATCCGGCAGATCTTTTCACCCCGCTGGAAAATATGATGATAAAAAATTTCTGGGTATGGAAGCAGATGACGCGATCGGAGAGTACCGGAAGTCCGTTTATGGATTGGCTCGATGAATGGTGCAGGCAGTTTCCGGATGACCGGGATGAGATCCTGAAACTGTTTATCCAGATAACCCGGGGGGTTACCGTTACAAATGATCTGGCCCAACTGACAGAAAAGATTAATTACCTTGGGCAGATAGGTGAATATCAACAGTTTAAAAGCCTGTTGCCGACGTATCAGACCAGGGTTTCAGAGCTTGTCGAATCTTGTAAATCCGATCCTCAGAAAATTCTTGCCAATATCGGGCCTGAGCTTTGGGTTCGTTCGAAAACCGTAAAAATCCGCTGGGCACTTTGGATGCCGGAACCTAAAAACCCGCTCGCCGTCAACCTGAATACGGCAAGCCAGCCCGAAATTGAGGTATTCATTGGAAAAGAAAAAGCGGCTGATTTTCTTAAAAAAAGAAGGGAAATTGGGTTCTTTTCCTCGATGAATCAAATAAAGGAGCTAGGCTTCTGACCACCCCCGGCTTCGCCGGAGGGTACTCAAATATCGCCCTTGCAGGGCTCAGCATGTAACAATCTCTCAGTGTCCTTGCAACCAACATTCCTCAAGCTTCCCGTCTCCGCCTCTCCCCGTCTCTCAGTCTCTCGGTCTCTCGGTCTCTCGGTCTCTCAGTCTTCTCTTCACCCCCAGCATCACCGGCACCGGCCTGTGCCTCGTGTCCGACGGCCGGTTCATGGTGCGTACCTCTTTGCCGGGCTCACGAACCAGCATGATGCTGCTGCCGCCGCCATCGAGATTTACAGCCTGCGTGCAGCCGTGATCACGAAAAAGGCAGGCCAGCTCATAGAGCGAAATCCCTTCACTGTAGAGCGGCTGGCGGCCATCGACCACCACCATCAGGAGCCACTCTCCGGTATCATCGAATCCAACAGCGGTGCGGGGATGCACGGTGGTGACTGCGGAATCGGGAATGATCCTGCCACCGATGATCAAGGTGCTGCCCCAGTCTGAGACGGCCGTTTCAACAGAGTCACCTGGGACGGGATTTCCAATATGGGGCCGGTTTCCTTTTGAAATCCAGAAAGTTGTGCGACCCGACTGAACGGGGCTGATTGTCCGTCCACCTGTAACCACCATGCCCTGGATGTCGACCGGGCGCCCTTCGTACCAGCCCACACCGATCGACTTATCGTTGGGAATGCCGGCAAAGGCATTGGTATTGATGGCTGTGAGGACGTCATACCGGGAGAAAAGATCAACCGGCTGGGTCAGCTGGCTTTCAGCCGGACCCTCTCCATCAGGATCTTCACCGGGCATGGTGATGACCTGAAGGCTCGGATCTGTCAGTTCAACTTTAACACAATACACTTTCAACAACCGGGGCTTATCCAGGGATTCCAACCAACACACCAGTGAACCGGGGTGGGTAGGGAAAAGATCAAGGGTGTCCTGTGAAAAACCGGGGAGGTTCACCCACAACACCCCTGAAAATATCAGAAATAATATCCTTTTCAATTCATTATAAGCCTTTGGCCAGGTGATAATAGAGGTCGTTCCAGCGCAACTGGTTGCGGAACTCGTCAATTTTGGTATCCTTGTCGATGACCACGAATTCCACCCCTGCCATTTCAGCAAAGTCGCGGATTGCTTCGGTGGTGAGGTTCTGGCTGTAGCAGGTGTGATGTGCTCCCCCTGCATAAATCCAGGCGGTGGCGGCTGCTGCAAGATTGGGTTTGGCATCCCACAGAACCCTTGCAACCGGCAGCTTTGGCATGTCATGCTTCGGTTTAACCGCTTCCACCTCATTGACCAGAATCCGGAAACGGCTTCCCATGTCCAGAACAGTGACATTGATCGCCAGGCCGGAGGACACATTAAAGCAGAGCCGAACCGGATCGGCCTTGCCGCCAATGCCCAGCGGATGGACTTCGCATGACGGCTTTCCGTCGGCAGTGGATTCACAGATCTCCAGCATATGTGCACCCAACACCAGCATTCCTGCCGGATCAAGGTGATAGGTATAGTCTTCCATAAAAGTGTTGCCTCCCGGCAGGCCGGTGGCCATCACTTTCATGGCCCGCAGCATGGCTGCCATTTTCCAGTCTCCCTCGGCGCCAAAGCCGTAACCATCGTTCATCAGGCGCTGAACCGCGATGCCCGGCAACTGGATGAGACCCCGGAGGTTCTCGAACGTATCGGTAAATCCTTTAAAGCCGCCTTCTTTCAGAAATGCCCGCATACCGGCTTCGATCCTCGCCGCATCGCGCAGCGAGCCGTGTTTGGCCCCGCCGCTTCGCAAGTCCGGCTCCATGGTATATCGGGCTTGATAATCCTCGGTCAGAATATTGATATCTGCCTCGGTAACCGCATCG
>MEOR01000048.1:40444-40664 GCA_001769295.1 Bacteroidetes bacterium GWF2_49_14
TGTCACCCAAACGCGCAAATCTGGCACCCTGCGCATCCAGCCAGGCAGCTGCAGCACGGGTCCATACGGCAATCCGCTGCTGCACCTCCGGATCCTTCCAGTGTCCCACCACCACCTTACGATCGAGCCGCATCCGGGTGAGCATGAATCCATACTCGCGGTCGCCGTGAGCCGACTGGTTAAGGTTCATGAAATCCATGTCGATTTCCGACCAGGGAAT
>MEOR01000048.1:40772-40943 GCA_001769295.1 Bacteroidetes bacterium GWF2_49_14
GTGATGAATTTGCCGCCATGCAAACCTGGTAAATCTCTTCGGGAGTCTTGACGACCGGCTTGAAAACGATCTCAACCGGGATGCCAGGGGATCCGCTTAAGAATTTTGCTATCTCCTCTGAATGAGCTGCTACAGATTTAAGTACCTCAGGACCATATAGATTCTGACTTC
>MEOR01000049.1:0-1391 GCA_001769295.1 Bacteroidetes bacterium GWF2_49_14
GGACCATATAGATTCTGACTTCCGGTTACGAACCAGGCTTGGAAAGCCTTAAGATTTTCCATAATTAGTGTTGAAATTACATTTATTCAGCTAAGGTATATTTTTTCGGGTTTTTGGTGCACCGGAGCCTGTATTTTTACTTTGAAATTTTTACCATTACCACGCCGTGCCGTCCAACTTTTACTGAATACTCCTTGCTGAAAACTCCGGCATCTTTTTGTCTCCAGAGATCTCTCACCTGATGCTTACCGGAAATTTGAAGATCGGACCAGAGGGCAGTGACCTTTGCCGGCTCCTCTCCCCGGTTGAAGAGTCCTACCGCAATGGAGCCGTCTTCCAGCTCACGTTTCCACACCTCCAGGTCACCCGTTTTGGTTACACGGTATCCCGGCTTCCCGAGCGGATCCTGATCCACCTCTATGATCTCATCGTTGGTGAGGAGGCTGAGGGTGAACTCGTCGAGCCGGACAATATCACCGCTGAAAATGAGCGGTGCGGCTACCAGGGCCCAGAGTGATATCTGGGTATACTGTTCATTGGGAGTAAGCGGGGTTGGAACCGTTTCACCGCCCCAGTTGCTCAGATATCCGAACAGAAGATAGTCGGGATCATTCCAGCCACCGGGCCCGGCATAGCGATGCAAACTATCCTGACTGTAGACATCGAAACCGTCACGGAAAAGTGCCGTTCCGATACCTTCAAAGGAGCCTCCGAGGTCACCGGCGGTTCGCCAGCTGTGCCCGCCTACCTGCCTGCCCCATTTCCATACATCACCCATGCCGTACTGGCAGAGGTTCAGCACAATATCCCTGGGCTGTTTTTCAAGAATACTGGTGATCAGGAGATAAGGCTTCTGAAGTTCGGGGATGCTCTGGTCCTTTGCGATGCTTCCATAGGAACACCAGTCATATTTAAGAAAATCAAAGCCCCATTCAACCATGGACTTAACATCCTGCTCTTCAAATCCATAGGCGCTAACGTGACCGGCACAGGTGGTGGTTCCGGGGGAGGTGTAGGTACCGGCCTTGAGCCCTTTGGAGTGAATGTAGTCCACCATGCCCTTCATGTCGGGAAACCGATTGTTGGTCAACAGGTTTCCCTGCGGATCCCTGGGAACACCATTGATTTCAGGATTGTCCGAGGTGGGCTTAACGGACCAGCAGTCATCGATATTGACATACATATACCCGTGATCGATCATCCCGTTTGCCACCATCGCATCGGCAGCGCTGCGCATGATCTTTTCGGTTACATGGTTTTCCCAAACATACCAGCTGTTCCAGCCCATGTGCGGGGTGAGAGCCAGCGTGTTCCCCACAACCAGCCTGAAATCACGCTCGGCAGAACCCAGCGCGTTGCTCACCCTGAACGTCATGGTATAGGTTCCGGGT
>MEOR01000049.1:1404-5428 GCA_001769295.1 Bacteroidetes bacterium GWF2_49_14
CCGAGAAGATGCCAGTCGAAGGGTCAACCGAAAGACCGGCCGGGAGGCTTAATGCCTCATATTTCAGGGGTTTGTCACCAGTAGCTGCAATTTTAAAAAGGACGGGGTTGCCGGGACGGACACCGTAGATTCTGGCACCATTGATCCGGGGCTTTGGCCCGGGCCTGGGCGTCAGGATTACTGCCGGTTCAACTTCGGGCTTCCACAGGGAAATTCCGGCTACATCCCCGGTAAACACTGCCTCGGCCCAGTTGCCGTGGTCATAGGCAATGCCGTCACCGCCATCCCTGACCTCAAGCAGCAACGTTTTTATTTTTTTTATTTCGATATCTACGGACAGGGCAGGGGTGCCGGGTTTCATCACCGGCGACTCCCAGAGTACCTTACCGTCTCCAAGAACAACGAACGAAACCGAACCGGGGGCGCCCATCGTGGCATCGTCCATGCCAACCTTGGCCGTAAAACGGACAGGCTTTCGGTTCAGGGAAAGACGGATGATGCTGTTGGCATGGGTGCCTACGCCAAACTCGAATTTTTGTCCGGCGATAATCAGGTTTTTCCCGGTTACGGAACGGTCGGCCTGGGCTTTGCCCCAACCCTGACGGGTTCCCGAGAGATCCAGTGACGAGAGCCGGAGAGATTCATTTTTAGTGTTGCAGCCAGTAAGGATGGCTACGGCAAGTACCAGGAGTGATACGGTCTTATGCATGTTTCTGTACGTTTAGTTTAAGCCCTGAAGGTACGATTAAAACCAAAAAAAAAGCCTTACTTCCGTAAGGCCCAAAATCTTAAATGGCTATATAAACTATCTCAGTTTAACATTTACTGCATTTAATCCTTTTTTTCCTTCTTGCAAATCAAAGGTCACTTCGTCGTTCTCACGGATTTTTTCTTTCAAACCTGATGAATGCACGAAATATTCTTTCGTTGAATCTGCGTCCTTAATGAATCCAAATCCTTTGGTTTCATCAAAAAATTTAACAATGCCGTTGTTCATAATGTGATATTAAAATATGGTCGCAAGTTACACATTTTAATTGATATAGCGATTCAAAAAAAAAGTGCCGCACAGAAGGGCTTCTGTGTGGCACCCGGATGAATTGATTTAAAATAACCCGCCTGGTTCCCTTGTCTTTGTGGCGGATCTATCTAATAAACTGAGGTTTGAGGCGTAAAATTAGCCCAACCGGTAGTCCAGTCGGTGGTACCGAAAGCTCCTACATAGCTGGTTGATTCCAGTCCCGCTGGAACGGTAACCCCACCGGTCAGCAGCGGTGATCCGGCTTTCGGCAGAAAATTCGGAGTTGCCAGGGTGAAGGGTGAAGTCAGGTTCAACTCTGCAGTTGTGGGGAAAGTCCTGTTTGCACGGGCTGCGTCCATGAAGAATGCTTCTTCACCCGCTGCATTTCCTGCCCAATTGTCATTGATTCCTGCGAGAACAACCCCTTTGACCTGGATGTTGCCTGCGGCACCTTTGCTGTCAGCCATCAGCAGACCTTTTGGCCAGCCGGCAAAAACCGAATTGTATACTTCAAGCGAGGTGCGTCTTCTCAGGTGCATGGCTGAAGCGTATAAACTGTTTGCAGTGGCGTCAGTGGTGGGTTTCGGACCGAACAGGCTCACGTTAGCAAATTTTGGATTGGTCAGCGGATTGTTGGTTGAGCCGGTAGCATCGTTATCGGATTCAAAACCATTTGATTTTGAGATATCAGCAATATTCGGATCACGCAGGCCAACTGCAAACTGAATGTTGCCATTGAATCCGTAATCCGTATCAAACTCATCATCCAGACCTGAAAAAGCAATCAGGTGCTTGCAATTGACCGACCCGCCAAACCATTCGTACGAGTCATCATTGGAAAACGAAACCTGAACATAGTCCACCACAGTACCGCTACCAACCCCACCAAATGTAATTCCGTTGATCTCCTTGTCCGGGGCAAAGGCATAACCGGCAAACTCAACGCGGACATACTTCAGAACGCCAGAGTTATCGGCCGCGTTAGTGCCGCCATATTTCGACCCTACCCCGCCTTCAATTTCAGCCTCACCGCCTGTTGGGTTGATCGGAGCTTTACCGCAGAGGATCAAACCTCCCCAGTCACCGGCAGAACGCTGGCCTGCTGGCTTGTCAGATGTGAATACGATCGGTTTCTGAGCCGTTCCTTCAGCCATGATTTTTCCACCACGCTCAATGATCAGGGAAGCCTTTGATCCGGTTTTCCCTTTGATGATGGTGCCGGCTTCAATGGTCAGGGTTGCTCCGTCCTTAACGTAAACCCAGCCATCAAGAATATAATTAACATCAGATTTCAAACTCATGTTGGCCGTAATGTTTCCGGCAAGGGTAATGCTGCTTCCGGCCGCCGGGTCAACCATGATCTTGCTGGAATCTTTAAAATTGCCTTCCATCGTAGTCACAACAACCCAGGTCTCACCAATGGAAACACCGGTAACAGTGCCATCAGTTCCTACTGTGGCAGCGTTTATGTTGCGCGATGCAAAGGAGACTTCTTTATTGGTTGCGTCAATGGGGGTAACTGAATAACTGAGCTTGGAGGATGAGCCCACACGGACCAAAAGATTATCCTGCTCGATATTGACACCCGAAACAGGTACATCCTTCTTGCAGGAAGTAAAACCGCTAATGACAGCCACTGAAGCTATCAGGAGAATGGAAAGATTCAATTTTTTCATACTTAATATAAAATTGTTTTTACGATACAAAAAAACTCAGGTCAGATGACCTGAGTGTTAAATGCCGGTTAATAAATCCTTAAGCGGACCCTTTTAGAAAAGATATTGTAATCCGATGGAGTAGAAGCTGCCCGGCCGGTACTGCCGGTAGATCTGCTCACGCGTAAAATGGACAACCTCTGCACCACCCGCCTGGTAGGTGGAAAGGTCCACATCCGTGTCCACAGACTGTCTGAAAGTTACGGGTTGATTCAGCAGGTCCTTGATTCCCAGTTTTACTTCAAGATTTTTTCCGATTTTTTTCGAGATCATAAGGTCGATGAGGTGGCGGGGCGCTTCGTAAATATTCGGGATATACTCCCAGGGTTTTGATTTTGGCTGGCCAACAATATAGATCCTTTCGCCAATGACGTTGTACATCAGGCTAACATTTAATCCTGATTTTTCGGCGTCGGTGTAAAACAATCCGAGATTCACCACATAAGGCGACTGCCCGGCCAGCGGACGCTCCTGCTCGATAGATCCCTCCTCAAAATCAACGCGGCTGCGGATCCACGCGCCGTTAAATACCAACAATAGGTTTTGCAGCCACCCTTCCTTTCCTAACGACTTTCTTACTTCAGCTTCAAAACCAAAATTGGTTGCTGCCCGGGCATTCTGATAGGAATACTCCAGTCCGCTGCCGGTTTCGATATATTTTATCTCGATAGGATTCAGAAAGCGCTTGTAAAAAAATCCGGCCGATATCATTTCATTATTATCGGGGTATAGTTCATACCGGAAATCGAAATTATGGATATAGGCATTCGTAAGATCAGGGTTTCCGGAGAAAACCGCATTGGTACGGAAATCATAAAACGGGAAGGGCGCTATTTCCCTGAATTCCGGACGGTTAACCGACTTTCCATAGGCCAGGCGCAGGAGATTCTTGTCGTTGATATTGTATGTTAGATTAGCCGAAGGGAAGAGGTTCAGGGAGTCAATGTCAACGGTAACCGGTTGCTGGAAGCGGTTATAACTGGAGAGCAGTTGCTGGTTTTTCTCCAGTCGAAGGCCGGTGAACAACGTTAGACGCGTTGTAATGGGCAGGTTAACTGACAGGTATCCGGCGTAATGATGGTTTGCTGCCGTGTAAGAGTCTGATTTGCTAGTCTCCTCAGCAAGCATAATACCTGTAGTGGAATTGAAGTATCTCTCACTCAACAGGTCTTCAACATCAATGTACTGGATGGAAGGATCCTTTTGCCGACTGTTCGAATAGATATACCCAAGCTTGCGGGCGGCAAACGACCGGCTTTTCTCCTCTGCAAAGAGTCCTGCCTTGATT
>MEOR01000050.1:240-12788 GCA_001769295.1 Bacteroidetes bacterium GWF2_49_14
TACTCTTCAGTAACCCCGGCCTTCAGACCGGGGGTTTTGTACCCCCCCCTACGGGGACAAAACTATTGCCGTGTACGAAGCAATTTCCGTTTTTGCCGGTTAAACTCCTTATCCGATAAGGTACCGTCGCGGTGCAGCCGTTCAAGGCGTTCCAACTGGTCCAGCTTTTCGGTATACTGGCCCTGTTTTCGGCGGTTGCCAAGCATCCGGAGAAACGGAAGAATAAATACGGCCAGTACAATAAGGATCAGCAGTATTTCGAAAAGCCCAAATGCCCCGCATATAATCATAGCAAAACGATTTTCACTTTGTTCTTGCGCAAATATAGCCCTATAAGTGCGTGAATGTCTCGGTTATCCGGATAAAATCTTACCGAATCACGTAAAACATCAGGCTGGTTCTGATAGTCGGAAAGTGTATATCCGAATCCCCTGTATTGGCCATGCTCGATGCAGATCACCCCCACTTCTTCTTTAAGTCTTCCCTGATCCAGGATCATGAAATTATCGTGTTCATATTCGAAGCGCCCCAGGAAGGCTTTAGCCCGCATATTATATGCTTCCGCCGTTTCCTCACCGTTGCAGGCTCCGGAGCATTCACCAATTCCCCTGTGAAAACAGGCACCGCTGGAAGAATACAACCCGGAGAGTTTCGGGCAGAGGTTATGTTGCTCAACCCATTTGGCCAGTTGCTCTCTCCCTTCGCGTTTTGAGGTAAAGGTGGTAACCGGTGGCTCATCTTCCTTTGTATTGGTGATAGAAAAACACAGATAGCCGTTGTTGTCTTCGTGGGTGAAAAGTCCGTAATTGAAGTAGCTCCTCCGTTGCTGGCGGTTATAGAGAGGTTTATGTTTTTTAATTTCATCCGATTCCAGAAGTAATGCAATCAATTCATTTCCTGTAAGTTCCCAGGTAATATCCGCTATCCGGTCGCGCATTTCCATCGCCTTTCGGGTAGTCTGATTGTGAAGGTGCTGGAAAATCCGGCTCCGGATATCCTTGCTTTTTCCGATGTAGATCAGTTCTCCTTTATCGTCCCAGAAATAGTACACTCCCGGTTCCTCAGGAAGTTTATTCAATACCTTTTTGGTGAGATATTCATTCAGGCCTGCCGGATGACTCGGCTTAAGAATTTTTGCCGCTATGTTTTTTTTGTCGCGGGAAAGGAGATCCTCGAGCAGCCTGACGGTAGCCAGGGCATCGCCGCCGGCACGGTGACGGTTGTTGAGCGGGATGCCAAGGTCGAAGCAGAGTTTTCCAAGCGAATAGGATTTCAACCCGGGCACCACCTGACGGGCGAGTTTTATAGTATCGAGAGTTTTCCGGTTAAAATCGTAACCGAGGCTTTTAAACTCGTTCCGGATGAAACTGTAGTCGAAGTTGACATTATGTGCAACAAAAACCTGACCTTCAGTTATTTCAACCACCTTTTTGGCTATCTCGTAAAATTTGGGTGCATCGGCCACCATTTCATTTGTGATACCTGTCAGGCCGGTGATATGATAGGGTATGTTAATCTCAGGATTAACAAGGGTAACAAACTCATCTACAATGGATAACCCATCATGGATATAGATGGCAATCTCCGTTATTTTTTCGGTTTTCGGGCTGCCGCCGGTAGTTTCTATGTCGATGACGGAGAACAAGGATGGATGCTGGTTTGGCTTGCGGTCCCCGCTTCCGCGGGGATGACAATTGCTATAGGGTTACTTGTTATCGGTTGCCGGTTGTCGGCCGGCGCTAAGGCCGGCCGGTACATCAGCGTTGTCATCCTCGCGAAAGCGGGGATCGCTTCCTTTAAGGCCGTCTACGTCCCTCTTCAGGTTCGCAATTACTGCGAAAAGCTCATGCTCCAGCGGCATTTTGTCCGGCATTTCATTACTAATATAGTGTATAAACTTCCAGATTTCGGCAATTTCTTCAACTGCGATCGGATAGGATTGATATTCCCGGTTCAGGGAGTGCAGGATAAACTTCTGGTGCCGGAAATCTTTTTCGACCAGTTTAAATACCAATCCTTCATCTTTCGTCAGGATAATGCAGGGATCCCCGTTTTTCAGGTAGTCCCAGTTTTCAACGAATTCAGCGGTTATATATGCTCCGTCTGGTATTGGTTTCATGGAATCGCCGCTGATCTGGAAGGTTCGGTATTTGCGCTCCGGTGAGAGAAAAGGCAGTTGAAAAACGGGCAACTCCCTGATAAATTCAGGATCCGCGTATCCCCTCTTGTACCCGGCTTTTGCCCGCTCGGCAACAAGCTCGATGTTATCCCTGTTCTGCTTATCAACGGTGGTGGCCAAAATTCTCAGACCGGTGCCCTTCACATAAACATCGAAGCCACTTTCAAGCTGGCTTAACTGGCTTTCCGACAAACCCGAAAGGTTAACCCTGACGAGAGTGTCCATGCTGATGCGGAAATAATCAGAAAACAGCTTTAACTCTTCAATTCCAGGCTCCGCAACTCCGTTTTCATAACCGGCGTACGTTGACCTTTTCATATTCAAGAACCCGGAAACCTCATCCTGCGTTCGCCCGCGGCGCTTCCGCAGAAACTTGATATTCGACTGGATATGCATACCTTTCGATTTTGACCGAAAGATAAACATTTATTTGATTACTTTCCGAGAGAAATTGATTGACGGATGACCGATGACTGACGACAGACGTCCGTCATCCGTCATCCGTCGTCCGTCTAATGGCAGCAGCTGCAGCCCCCGCTGTGGTAAGCCGGACAGGAATCCTGGGGGCTTGAATTGTTTTTAGCTGGTTTCGGCTTTCTGAATTCGGCTGATTCCGCTCCGCAGGAGGGACAGTCAGAAATAATGCGGCTGCAGGGTCCGTACATCGGATCGTTATAATCCTGTTTGCGGCCCGGCCCTTCAAAAATCATATCACAGGTATAGCACTTGAATTCCATGGTAGTTCTATTTATTGCCTTTTTTTTGCAGCGGTAAAAATAGTCATTTGATACTTCCCTATCTTAGAAGAATGAAAAACCTGACCCTAATTATCAGTATAATCGCAGTCTTTTCATGGGGCTCATGCGATTTGCAGAAATCGGAATCCGATTCCTTAACCATTACTACAAGCGAGGCCTTACTTCAGAATCTGCCTGACCCGGCGGCGGACTATCGGGCAGCACCCCTTTGGGACTGGAACGATGTGATCACAAAGGAAGAAATTGAATTCCAGATGACGAAGTTTAAAGAGGGAGGTATCGGAGGGGTTTTTATTCATCCGAGGCCTGGTCTTGTCACCGAATATTTATCGGAAGACTGGAACCAGTTGTTTGACCATACGGTTGAGGTAGCAAAAAAACTGGGAATGCGGGTTTGGATTTATGATGAGAACTCCTACCCCAGTGGCTTTGCCGGTGGGCATGTGCAGGCCCGGTTTCCCGATTCGTATACCCATGGAACCGGACTCGGGTACAAAATCACCGATAACCTTGCGGATACGGTCGGGTTGGAGATTGAAACAATAGTCAAGGGCGTCCGCAGGAACGTAAAGACGGGCGCAGAAAAAGACGGAATTACGGGCGCACGCAGTGACGCCCATACAGGAACAAAAACCGATTCAACCTTTTATGTATTTTACCGGACATATCCCTCCAAATCATACTGGTATGGAGGATTTCCTTATGTCGATCTTCTTTATCCGGGGGTTACCGATACTTTTATGCGGGCAACCATGCAAGGGTACGAAAAGTATAACCGTGAAGATTTTGGCACCACCCTCATGGGTGTCTTTACCGATGAACCGAACCTGGAGGCTGCCAAGGGACCTGGAACCGTTATCCGCTGGACCCCTGATCTTTTTCTTCAATTTGAAAAAAGGTGGGGATATGACCTGAAGCCCCTTCTTCCTTGCCTGGTTGAAGAAACCGGTGACTGGATGAAGGTCAGGCACAATTATTTTACCCTGATGCTGGAGCTTTTCCTCGACCGGTGGGCCGTGCCATGGTATGACTATTGTGAAAAAAACAACCTCGACTGGACCGGTCACTATTGGGAGCATGGATGGCCTTATCCGGGCGACGGCATTGATGAGGCGGCCTTTTACATGTACCATCAGATGCCCGGAGTTGATATGCTTGGTCGGGCATACGATCCGACGGGTATGGAGGGACAATTCGGAAATACCAGGGCAATCCGTGAACTTGGCAGCGCTGCCAACCAATCGGGCTGGAACCGTCGCCTGAGCGAAACCTGGGGCGGTGCAGGCTGGCAGATAAGTTTTGCCGAGCTGAAAAGGCTTGTCGACTGGGAAGTTGTTTTGGGGGTGAATTTTGTGAATCCTCACCTCTCGTATTTCAGCATGCAGGGTGTCCGAAAATTTGATTATCCGCCTTCTTTTAGTTATCAGGAGCCCTGGTGGGATAATTTCTCTCTTCTGGGTGATTATATCGGACGGATTTGCCTTGCCATGTCAGCCGGTGAGCAAATCAATAATATTCTGGTTTTACAACCCAATACTACCGCATGGATGTATCATAGCGCCACAAAAGACCATCCGGCCATCCTTGCTCTTTCCAGGGCATTTAAATCCTTTATTCAGGAGCTGGAAACCGGACAGTCAGAATACGACCTGGGGTCAGAACAGGTGCTGAAAAGATTCGGAAACGCCGGCAAGGAGGGCCTTACAGTTCGAAACCGGGTATATGATCGCGTGGTTATCCCTCCGGGCATGAGGAATATCGAACCATCCACACTTGAACTGCTCAGGGAGTACCTTTCTAATGGCCGTACAGTTGTATGTTTCTCAGACAGTGTTGATTACATTGGAGGAAAACCGGATGACGGGTTAAAGAACCTGGCCTTGAAATACCCCATTAACTGGATATCAGGAAAATATCCTGATTCGGGCCATGTTCAGACCTATTTCTCACATCCCGGTTTTAGCCTGCAGCAGGTGGATACCGCAAAAGGTCAGCTTTTCCATCAGAGAAGAATCCTTGACGATGGGCAGGTTCTTTTCCTCGTTAATTCCGATTTGTCCGGGCCGGTACAAGCCCGGTGCGAGATGAAAGGCCGGAATCTGATCGAAATAGATTTGCAAACAGGGCTTCCGGTTTCAGCAGAGTTTTCCAAAGAGTCCGGAAAGGTCAGCTTTTCAACGACCATCCCTGCCGGTGGCAGCCGGTTGTTTCTGGCGACCGTAGAGACGGATAATAATCCGTCTCTACAGACATCCGGCAAGGGCGGTGGAGAGACGCATAATAATGCGTCTCTACGGACATTAGGCGAAATGCAGGTTAAACGATTATCGCCCAATGTGCTGACGATTGATTATCTGGATCTTGAGACGAGGAATCAGAAACTGAAAGACACTTACTTCATGACTGCCATGTATGCGCTATTCAAAGAGTCGGGCCTGCCCACCGGCAATCCCTGGCAGCATAAAATCCAGTATAAAAAGCAATACCTTGAGCTGGATAATTTCAAGGAGAACAGCTGGTTCAAGGTGAAGTACCGGTTTAACGTTTCCGCAGGGCTGACACCGGGGCAGCTGGATGAAATAGAAGCGGTAATCGAAAGGCCCGGGCTCTGGAAGGTATTCCTTAATGGCACAGAAATCCAACCCAAGACTGAACGCTGGTGGCTCGACCGTCATTTTCCCGTTTTCCCGATTGGATCGTTGGTTAAATCCGGTGAAAACCTGATTGAGCTCAAGGCCCCTAAAATGTCTGTGTTTGCTGAGATAATGCCAGTTTATATACTGGGGGATTTCAACGTTGATAATGCATCCAAAGGTTTTATCCTGACCCCGCCGACCGACCCCGGGAATCATTCGTGGAAGCATACCGGCATGCCTTTTTACGGCCAATCCGTTTCATACAGCATTGATTATCAGATTGAAGAACCAAACGGGCAATACAGGCTGCTTTTAGGTCCCTGGCAGGGATCAGTGGCAGAAGTAAGGGTTAACGGTAAAAAAGCAGGAACCATCGGGTGGGATCCTTATGATCTGGATATCACAAGTTTGATAATCAAAGGCAAAAACAATATCGAGGTCCGTATAACCGGAAGCCTTAAAAACACCCTCGGTTACCATCATGTGGTTCAGTCAGGCTGGATCGATTCTCCATTCAGCTGGAATAAGGGACCCGAAAAACAGCCTGCCGGAGAGGCATATCAATTTCTTGATTATGGGATGTACAAGGAGTTTATTGTCACTAATTCCCATTGACGGGCAGAATTGCCGAAATCGATTTCAGGAGCAATTTTTTTTCTACCGGTTTTGTAATATAATCAAGCACTCCCAGGCTCAATCCCTTTGACACCTCTTCCTTGGTCGCTGCTGAGGACAGAAACACTACCGGTATAGTGATTCCATTTCCCTTCATGTAAGCCAGTAACTGATAACCGTCCAGATTAGGCATTGAGATATCGGATAATATAAGGTCGAAATTGTCCTTGGCAATTTTCATCAGGGCAATAATTCCGTCCGATGCGGTTTCTACCGCATAGCCGCCAGACTTAAGGAAATCTGCGATAATTTTTTGATTAACCTCTTCATCCTCAACTACTAATATTCGGTGCTTCGGCAGTTTGGCAGGTTCCTTACCTTTCTTTAATGCAGACGGTGTCAGGTTCGTCAGAAGCTCTTTAAGGGAAACCGTAGCGTAAGTGGAGGAGGTGTCGGACATGGCATATGGGATGATAAGCTCATCGCCATTAATCATTGAACCACAAGAATATACAACATTTGGCACGTAACCCTCCCGCTCCTCTTCAGTTGGCGAAATAAGTGGTTCACTTATTTGACCGATCACTTTTGTGGGATCGTCAAGGTCCAGCAATATGGCACCTAAAACGTACCTGCGCATGGGTCCTACACCATGTGTAATCACCAGCCATCCATGTTCAGTTTCAACCGGGGAACCGCAATTTCCTACCTGGATAAACTCCCATGGGTATTTAGGAAATTGTATTATTTTGGCTTTATTCCAAACGTTTACCTGGTCCGACAACATCATGTAGCTGTTTATTCCGTCGACCCTGGACAACATGGCATACTTACCCTTGATCTTTCTCGGAAAGAGCGCCATTCCTTTGTTCTGAGCAAGGTCACCATGAATAGGCTTGATCTTAAATGAGTAGAAGTCCTTGGTTTCGATCAGCTTTGGCATAATCGTGTGGCCGTTATAAGCGGTATAGGTGGCATAATAGCATTCGATCCCATCATCGCCGGTAAACTTTACGAAACGGGCATCTTCGATTCCATTGCTTTCCGTAGCCGCCAGCGGAAAAATAACCCTGTCGGAGATACCCGTATCCAGGGAAAAGAAGATTTCATAGTGAGAATCACCTAGCCAGGTAATGACCTGCAATACCTTGTTTTCTTTAACATCAGGGTTGATTTCAATATGGGTCTTGTCAATGGCATCCGCTAATTGAGCATAGTCAAATTCATCAGGCAGCTTGTTCATGACCAGATCAACAATTCTCTGATCTGCAAGCATTTCAGCTAATTTTTTTATAAAGCCGTCCTTAGAATAGACTTGATTCCGGATGGTCTCTGCCTCATCCACCAATCTTCCGGTGGTCACCATTTTCAGATTATTTTGTGCATCCAGCACTCCTCCCCGGAAAACGATGGAGGAAATATGTCCCTCACCGGTGGCCCTGAAGCTTAAGATTACCCGTTTTTCACCTAACTGCAATCCGCTTTGATCCGGATCCTCCATCATGGATGGGTTAAAAAAAGCAGCCGATTCTATTGAATATTCCGAGGTAAAAAAAGCGCCGATCAACAATTTCTTTTGTGGAGGTATAAGATTTAAGTCGCCATTGCGGCCATCCATTATTTCCCTGACCTTTTCAAAATGTTTCAGGAAAATCCGTGAAATATTCCTGTGCCTGAAAGAGAAATCACGCAGGGTTTGATTTAAATACAAGCGTGCAGCATCATCGGGCATATCCAATACCTTCTGGATGATTGACTGCACACGCTCATCAGGACCCGGGAAAAAGAACCGTGCAATTACTCTTTTGGGATCACTTTGAAAACGAATCGGCCTCCGGTTTACAGTTGTGCTCATGCGGAATATTGAAGTAATTTACGATATACGATTTACGATTTACAATTATCATTTACTAGTGATGCGTTAACTTTTCGAAATGTTTTGCAATAATCCTTCTTGATTAGATAGGTATTGTAAAATTGAAAGTGCTCCCCTTCCCTTCCTCGCTTTCAACCCAGATATGCCCTCCAAGCAGTTCAACCATACCTTTGCACAAGGATAAACCCAGTCCGGCACCCTCCGACCGGAAGGATTTCGTTGAATTCACCTGGTAGAACCGGTCAAAAATCTGATCCAACTTATTGGTTGGGATTCCAATACCTGTATCCCTGACGGAAAACAGCACCTCTTCGGAACGCTCTTCCAGGCTAATTTCAATGGATCCCTGCGTGGTAAATTTCAAGGCATTATTAACCAGATTTGTAATAATCTGTTCAAGTTTAAGTGAATCTGTCCGGATGATCAGGTCTCTTTTTCCGGATGGGTAACTACCCCTGATGGAAATGGATTTTTTTTCTGCCATTAACTGAAATTGGCTAACCACTTCATCAATAATGTGTTTCAGGGAAACCTGACTGTACATGACGGGCTCTGTTCCGGATTCGATCTTGCTGATATCAATCAGGTTGCTGATCAGCTGCAGCATGCGGTTACCGCTGGTTTGAATGATCGATGAGAACCGGATTACATCTTCAGGATCGTTTTCTTCACCGCTGAGCAGTTCCGAGAAACCGATAATGCTGTTTAATGGAGTTCTGATCTCATGAGACATATTAGCAAGAAAAGCGGATTTCAACCGATCGCTCTCCTCTGCTCTTTCCTTGGCAGCAACCAGGTCATCAATCATCTTTCTTCTTTCAATATAAAGGCTCAGTTCGTGGGCCACCATCTCCATTAAAGCAACTGATGCATGATCATATGCATCAGGATTGGTATAACTCTGAACGACCATAACGCCGATAATCGTCCTATCGAGTCGTAACGGGACCCCCAGCCAGCATTCCGACATGCTGCCGGTGAGTTTGATCTGATGGTCTTTAGCAAATATTTTTGCTTCCTCCCGACCCATCAAAAGCGTTTTTCCCCGTTTGGCAACATAGCCTGAAAAGGTTCCCTCGGCTTTCCATTCCACAAACACATCCTTTTCATCCAGGAAAACTACTTTCCTGAGCAAATCGTGTTCTGGATTGTACAATGCGACAATAAAATTGCTGGAATCCAGAAGCCGGCCCAACTGGTCCCGCACCAGTAATAAAAACGCTTCAAGAGTTTCCGCCATAGCTACATCACGAGCAATGCCAAACTGTATCTGTCTCGTTATTTCTGTTCGCTTGCGGTCGGTGATATCCTGAATAATAGGAAGAAAATAGACCGGCTGACCCTGGTTATTGCGGAGCAAGCTTATCGTGACTTCCCCCCAAACCACAGTTCCATTCTTTCTGACGTAACGCTTTTCCAGTTTGGAAGTCGTTTTATTGCCCTTAATGATTTCAGCCATATCCTCTTTTCCGACTAGGCGGTCTTCCGGATAGGTAATATCGGAGATAGTTTTATCCTTAATCTCCTCTTCGTCGTACCCGATAAAAGAGCAGAATGCCTTGTTGCCGAAAAGAAAACGCTGGTTAAGACCTACCATGGCAACACTTATCGGCGCCTCATCAATGGTAAGCTGCAATTTAGCCCTGCTCTGCAGTAATTCCTCGCCGGCAATCTTTCGTTCTGTAATATCCGTCGAAACGGTCATCATAGCTGGCTCACCGTTGTACACAAAAGGTACGGCCCTTACTTCAACATCGAGAACTTTACCATCAAGCCGGACAAATTTTTCCTCTGCAACAGGAAGCGGCTGCCCGCTCATAAGAGATGATTTTATCCGCTCGATGGCCATAGCCCGATAATCGGGATGAAGGAAATCCAAAACCGGCATTCCGATTAATTCCGATGAACTTGAGGCCCCGATAAGCTTCGCACTGGAGGGGTTAGCAAACTCAACCTTCCCTTTACTGTGGACTATCACACTGTTGGGCAGAGTCTCCATCAGAAGCCGGTACCGTTCCTCACTTTCCATCAACCCTTGCTCCGCCTTTTTCCTTTCTGAAATATCATTGCCGAGGACAACAATGGATACAACCTTGCCCTGGTCATTAATCACGGGTGCATAACTTACTTCAATCCACCTCTTACCGGCGACAAGACTAAATGTGTTAATATAGCTTGCACCTTTTCCTGAGCGAACCTGATCAATAAAAGGCAGGGCAAATTGGAACCGGTCCTCCCCTAACAATTCCCGGACAGACATGCCTTTTATTTGCTCCGCAGGCTTGCCAAACTGCTTTTCATAGGTTTGATTCACATACTCATAAATCAGCGTATCAGCATCGACATAGGCCAAAAACTGGGGAATGGTGTCTGACAGGCTGATGAACCGGTCATTGCTCTCTTTCAGCGCAATTTCCGCAATCTTTCTTTCTGTAATATCGCTTATGGTTCCATGCAGCCTTAAGGGATTACCTGCCGGATCGAACTCCAGTTTTCCTCGTCCATGAACCCATCGTTCGACCCCATCCGAAACCCTGACAATCTGGTACTCTTTGTCGAATTCTCGTTTTTCACCGACCACATAATGGATAACATAATGATTCATTTCCTCCTGCCAGGATGGGTGTATTATTCCAATCCAACCCCGAAAGGACCGGTCATACTTCCTGTCAATACCGAAAATTTCATCCATTATTTCAGAACTCGTCCAGAATCCTGAGACAAAATCATAATCGTAGCTACCCAGCCGGGCAATCCGTTGTGATTCCTTAAGTTGCCTTTCACTTTGGACTACGAGATTCCTGAGGTTTACCTGTTCCGTTATTTCACTGACTGTTGTGATAAAATACATGGGGTTATTCAGTTCGTCCCGCTGGAGGAAACTGCTGATGTCGACCCAGATCGTTTGACCATTCTTATGAATATATCTTTTCTCCCAGCGACAGGAGACTTGTTCGCCCTTGAGCAGGGAATCGACAATAGCCTGATCCGTATCGACATCATCCGGATGCGTAATGTCGGCCCATTTGATTCTCAATAAATCCTCCTCACTGTAACCTACGAGGTCGCGAAAAGCTTTGTTTGTCTTGATTATTCCACCTGGGGGTGTGATTGACATTCCGATAGCGGAATTCTCAAAAAAATGCCTGAATACTTCTTCTGACAGAGAGGTCCTTTGCACAGTCAAACCAGTAATTTTCATTCTAAAAAATCTTTTATCGAACGATTAAAACCGTAGGGACGGATATATCCGTTTTAAAGACGGATATATTCGTCTCTACAGTTTCCGGTACCGGATCCGCTTCGGCGCATCATCGCCGAGCCTTTTCTTCTTATTCTCTTCGTAATCCGTGAAGCCGCCTTCAAAATAATATACTTCGGAATCTCCTTCGAAGGCTAAAATATGTGTAGCGATCCGGTCGAGAAACCAACGGTCGTGAGAGATTACGACCGCGCACCCGGCAAAGTTTTCAAGTCCCTCTTCAAGAGCACGTAAAGTATTGACATCTATATCGTTGGTAGGCTCATCCAACAGCAACACATTCGCTTCGGACCTCAGGGTCATTGCCAGATGCAGACGGTTCCGTTCACCGCCCGACAGCACGCCGCATTTCTTCTGCTGGTCGGCGCCATTAAAATTAAACCGTGAAACATATGCCCGGGAATTTATCAGTCGCCCGCCAAGCATGAACTGCTCATTACCCCCTGATATGACTTCCCAAACCGTTTTTTCCGGATCAATCTCGAGGTGGGCCTGATCCACATAGCCCAATTTTACCGTTTCCCCCAGACTGAACTCACCGGCATCCGTGGTTTCCTGCCCCATGATCATCCGGAACAGGGTGGTTTTACCGGCTCCGTTGGGGCCGATGATCCCAACAATTCCGGCCGGTGGCAGGTTGAAGGTCAGGTTCTCAAACAAAAGCTTATCCCCGTAAGCCTTTCTCAGGGTAGTGGCCTCCATTACCTTTGATCCCAATCGCGGTCCATTTGGAATGAATATCTCCAGTTTTTCTTCTTTCTGTTTTGTGTCCTCATTCAGCAGGCGTTCGTATGCTCCCAGCCGGGCCTTGCCCTTTGCATGCCTGGCCTTGGGGGCCATCCTCACCCACTCCAGCTCCCGTTCCAGGGTTTTCCGTCGCCTGCTCTCAACCTTCTCCTCCATTTGGAGCCGTTGGGTCTTCTGCTCCAGCCAGGAAGTATAATTTCCTTTCCAGGGTATTCCTTCCCCGCGGTCAAGCTCCAAAATCCAACCCGCAACATTATCAAGGAAATAACGATCGTGGGTGACAGCAATTACAGTTCCTTTATAGTTTTGAAGTTGCACCTCAAGCCACTGAACCGACTCCGCATCCAGGTGGTTGGTCGGCTCATCCAGCAGAAGGATATCGGGCTCGCTCAGGAGCAATCTGCACAGGGCAACCCTGCGTCGCTCGCCACCTGAAAGCACCCCTACAATCGCGTCCGGCTCAGGGCAGCGCAGG
>MEOR01000050.1:12796-31501 GCA_001769295.1 Bacteroidetes bacterium GWF2_49_14
GGCCCTTTCCAGGCGGCTGTCGAGTTCCCATCCGTTTTGGTGGTCGATCATTTCACTCAATTCACCCTGTCGGGTAATGAGCCGGTTCATCTCATCATCATCGAGGGGTTCCATAAACCTGTTATTCACCTCTTCATACTCCCTGAGGCAATCAACAACCTCCTGAACGCCCTCTTCCACAACCTGTTTCACAGTTTTTGCGTCATTCAGGTGCGGCTCCTGCTCAAGCAATCCGATCCGGTATCCGGGTGAAAACACAACCTCTCCCTGGATGGCGGTATCCAGGCCTGCGATTATTTTTAACAGGGTGGATTTACCCGAACCGTTCAGACCAATGATCCCAATCTTGGCACCATAATAGAAAGATAGGTATATATCCTTAAGAATCTGACGATTAGGTGGGACAACCTTAGCCACCCCAACCATCGAAAAAATAATTTTATTCTCTTCAGCCATTTTTGTAAAAGTTTCCTCAAAGTTACAAAACCCATCAATCGGTATGACATTGGTCAAAAAGTCAGGAATTGAGAAATTCAACCGTCCGGGAATCGGTACCTTTATCAGGAATTACCTTAAAATGGCACCCGAAGAAAAAAAATACCCCGGAATATTTCGCGCCATCCTCGCTCTCAGTGGATTCACTGTGCTTGGTTTAAGCATCGTCACACTCATTGGCTGGGCCACCACAAATACTTTTCTTACAAGCCTGGGTCGTGACTACATTCCAATGGCACCAACCACAGCAATCCTTTTCCTGATCATCAGCTGCGCGTATCTTCTTATAATCGCCGCCCGGAAAAATTCGACCATACGGGTTATAGCCCTTACCTCCGCAATAATTGTTCTTATTTTTTCTTTAATCATTTTTTCCCTGGGATTATTTAATGTCCATCCGGCTTTTGAAAAACTGGGTTTTAATATAGCTCAAACGGTTGGAAAACCGATTATTGGCCACATGTCGCTGGTCACCTCATTTCTTTTTTCCTTAGCCAGCATTACTGTTATCATCCTGATGATCTGCAAGAAAAGTTTTTTCTCGACTTTTCTTCCACCCATGCTTTCAGGGACCATTCTTTTCACTTCCATTATATTGATTACAGGCTACCTGATTGGCAAACCTATATTATACAGCACTAACCAGGTACCGGTGGCACTAAATACAGCCATTGCTTTTCTGGCTGTGGGTATTTGCCTGATTTTTGAATCAACGCTGTTGCTGAAAAGCCATGTGAAGAGCATTGCCCGGGCCAACAATAACGCCATTCATGTTTTCTCGATGGTCGTTGCAATAATCATAACCGGCATCATGTTCTTCGGCTACCTTAATATACAGACGATATTCAACAATCTCCAGGAGGAACTTAGAATTCAACTGACCCTCATATCGGAATCAAAGTCATTGGAAATCCAGAGGCATTTTGAGTCCGGTGAAGGCCCGGATCAGCTGGAATCCCTGCTTGAATGGCCAATTGTTGAGAAACCCGGAAGAATTTATGTGGTCCCCGATTCATCAAACATTACAGGCGTTCCAGGTTATAGGGGTATGGCTGAGATTTCGGGTCAGGAGGGACGCAAATGTATTATTTCCGTTGCCGATATATCGGGTTCCGATTTTGTAGTAGTAAGCAGTATTGAAAAGCAAGCTGCCTTAAAACCGATGGTGGAACAGTTTATCCAGGTTACCACACTGATATTTTGCCTGTTAGCCCTCACAATTGTAGCATTGATCCTGTTTACCCGGCAAACTAAACTCCGGTATTACAAGGATGAGCTCCTATCGGCTGAAAAACTCAGCATGGTTGAAGACCAATTCCGCAAGGCCTTTGAAAACTCCTCCGTTGGGAAAACCATGATTTACCCGGATGGCACCTATCTGGTCAATAAAGCATTTGCTGATATGGTCGGATATACCGTTGGGGAACTCAACTTGAAGAACTGGACCGATATTTCTCACCCGGATGACCTGCATGTTAACCATGAGGCCATGAATGCCATGCTCAGGGGTGAAACCCAAAACGTCCGGTTTGAAAAAAGGTATGTTCACAAAGGGGGTAAAATTGTATGGGTGGATCTTCAATCCTACCTGCAGAGGGACAAAGATGGCGCCCCACTCTATTTTATCACATCGGCCAGCGACATATCGGAGTATAAAAAACTTCAGGAAGAGTTGATCCGCTCGAAGGAAGAAGCAGAGCAATCCAACCAACTCAAGGATGCCTTTATCGCCAACATTACGCATGAAATCAGAACTCCGCTCAATGCAGTTCTGGGTTTCACAGATCTGCTCCGTGATGATCTTGAAGAAAAGGGCATAACCGATTACGGGAACTATTTTGATATTATCCGAAGTTCGGGAATGCGGTTAACCCGGACTGTCGATCTTATCCTGAATGTTTCGCGGCTGCAGGTTGGAGCCTATCAGCCTCACATCGGGGAAATTGCCATCGATTCGCTTGTCTTTGACCTTGTCGCTGAATACAGGCTGGCAGCTCAGAAAAAGGGACTGACCCTCACTTTCAACAATACAATGGGAAGGATTACCATTAAGGGCGATGATTACTGCCTGACACATTCCATTTCAAACCTTATTGACAATGCCATTAAATATACCCACAAGGGTTCGATTACTTTAGCCCTCTATAAAAATCTGGACGATCGTGTATGTCTGGATGTAGAGGATACCGGAATCGGAATATCACAGGAATTTGTAGACCAGGTATTTAATCCATTCACACAGGAAGATTCGGGTTCAACCCGAAGATTTGAAGGGATCGGTCTTGGACTCTCCATTGCACACCGCCTGCTGTCTGTATCCGGTGCTTTAATATCGGTAAGGAGCCGGAAGGGGGAAGGCTCAGTTTTTACGATAACCTTCTGATCAGGTCTTCACGGCCGTAATGAGCAAACCGTTACCCTTTTTATACCTGCCGAAATAATCCACCGCCATCAGCACCAGCATAAAAGGATGGATCACAAGAAAATAGACCAGGGTTCCTGCAATGGAAAAAAACCAGGGCGTTTTTTTGATGACCAGCAGGGCAAGCGAAGTGATTTCGTAATCTAGCTGTCCGGCCGCTCCATACAGATATTGCTTTGTTCTGATACTGAAACCCGATGCATCAAGTTCATCGGATAATTGGCTGATTGACAGACTCATGTCTACAGTTTTTCCCTCTTCATAATCCTCATTCCCAAAGAGTTTCTCACGCAGCCATTCGTAGCCCGGAA
This sequence comes from Bacteroidetes bacterium GWF2_49_14, assembly GCA_001769295.1. GTDB lineage: Bacteria > Bacteroidota > Bacteroidia > Bacteroidales > UBA12481 > UBA12481. The sequence goes on from MEOR01000050.1 coordinate 16,025, forward strand.
TCAGGCGGTGGTAGTTGACCGGGACATAAATAATCAGATGCCCACCGGGACTCATTTTCTCTGAAAGTTTGCGAAAAACTGCCGGCCGATCGGAGAGATAATGCAGAACAGAAGCACAGAGGACCGCTGAAAACCGGCCGTCCGTTTCCATCTCCCGGATATCCCCGACAATCAGTTTAATATTCCCGATTCGCTTCCTGTAACAATAATGCTCAATCATTCCGATATTGGAAGGAGCCTTGTCGAGGCCCGTAAATCTGCCGGAAGGGTACTTCCTTGCAAATGGAACCAGAAAATCCCCGGCGCCACATCCCGCATCGAGATAGGAGAAGTTATCCGGGAACTGGCTGAGTATCTTTTTAACAGCACTCCGGATCAACCAACTGCGATGGTACAGCACCCTGTTCGTCAGCCATTGCATCGAAAGCAGGGCGGGGAACCGGTGATAGATTGCCGGAAACTCGTGGTGGTTGATCCAATTCGCTAGCTGCCTGGGCATTTCGTTGGGTATAAGGTATGGGGTATGGGGTATGGGGTATCAGGTATCAGGTATCAGTTGTCAGTTGATCCAGTGCACTTGTCATCCCCGCGAATGCGGGGATCGCGACCCTTACAGCGCGGTACGCAAAGGATCCGGTCCCCGCTTTCGCGTGGATGACAACGCTCTTAATAATCATTAGTGCCAAATCGTTAATCGTAAATCGTCAGTCTTCAATCCTCACCGTCCACGCCCACTGGCTGGGGATTTCGCCGGGCAGCAGGGCCGGTATTTCCACCCGGATGCCGCTCTGGGTGCGAACCCAGTTAAGGGGTTTGCCGTAGCCCAGCATGGTGATTTTAGCACTCTGTGAAGGATGAACATCTCTTATCTCGATGCTTTCGCGCGGGTATTTCGGCAGGATGCAGTAGAGGATTTTTCCTTTTGCGGTAAAGAAGATCTCTTTAACGGCTTTGCCCGGATCGGGACTAACGGTTTGTTTCAGGATAAAACCGGCGCCGGCATAATGCTGACCCTCTTTTGTGTAGGTCTGTTCCCCGGCCGACCACTGGCAGCTGCGGGTATACCTGCGGGTTCCGTAGATAGCTTCTCCGTTCACTTTCAGCCACTTGCCCACTTCCAGCAAACGATCCTGCATGATCGGTGGGATCTTGCCGGATGCATCGGGCCCGATATCCAGCAGGAGATTACCCCCCCGGGAAACGATATCGGTCATCAATAAAATGATGGTTTGGGGGCTGATGTAGTCTTCGGCATCTTCCTGGCGGTTATATCCGAACGAGAATCCCATTCCGCGGCACTCTTCCCAGGTTCGGTCGCTCTCGAAAGCCGGATCATATTCGGGTGAATAGAATCCGCCGTGATGGAAGCGGGTACCCTTGCCCCAGCGGTCGTTGATAACCACATCTTCGCCCGAGCCGGATTCATTGTACACCCACGCCAGCAGTTCGGGGGATTTCCAGGTCTCAACCGTCTGATCCCAGTCGCCATCCGACCAGATCACCGACGGGTGATACCGGGTGATCAGGTCCTTGAACTGCGGGGTCATATGCTCCGATACATATCGGTTTACATCACTCTTATACAGCGGGTTATACCATTCATAAAGTGAATAGTACAGACCCATTTTTACCGATGTCTTGCGTACGGCTGAGGTGAGCTCGCCGATCAGGTCGCGCTTCGGTCCGGCTACCATGGAGTTCCAGGGGAACCCCCAGGTTTTATTGGCCTGTTCGTTGGGCCAGAGGCAGAATCCCTCGTGATGCTTGGAGGTGAGCACGATATACTTGGCCCCTGCCCTTTCGAACAGCTGCGCCCACTCATCGGGGTTGAACAGTTCGGCCTTGAAATCCTTTACCAGATCATAATAGGAGCTTCCCTCCCCGTATTTTTTAGCATGATAATCAGGCACTTCCTGACCGGTAAATTTTCCGTTTCCCGATAAGGTTTTCTGCTGCAGCCAGTACTGGTACCATTCGGCATAGGTTCCTTTCGGCGACCAGGCCGGCACGGAATAGACGCCCCAATGGATGAAGATGCCGAACTTGGCATCCTGGTACCATTCGGGTATCGGACGGTTGTCGATCGACTCCCAGGTGGGTTCGTACTTTTTCTGGGCAAAAAGGACTGCTGAAAGGCAGATGGTGAGAAGAAGAAGAGATAAGCGTTTCATACTGTGGGTGTTGAAAAAATTATTGGCATTCTTTAAATATATATATTTTTCACGCATCCACCTCACCCCCGGCCCCTCTCCCGCACTCGCAAGCTCGCGGGAGAGGGGAGCATCTCCGAGGGTAGTGGCAGTGCGAATGCGGTTTTGGCGGTCTGTCTCCGCTCTGAAGAGCGAAGTTAGTCATGAGCATCCGGGATGACTCTGGCAGAAATAAACCTTTTCAACATTTCAACCATTTCAACAATTTGTTTATATTATTATCGTTTATTTGTTTATTATATGATCATTTTGTTTTTATCAGGGGATTCCGGCCTTCGCCGGAATGACACGCCAATGCCAATTAGCGAGCGAAGCGAGCCATTTAGCCGACCGAAGGGAGGCCAGTTAGCGACCGAAGGGAGCCAATTATGAATGACCGTACGGTAGCCCACTTCGACCTCGACACCTTCTTCGTGTCGGTAGAGCGGCTGATGAACAGCAGTCTGCAAGGGAAGCCCGTGATCATCGGGGGGCTCTCTGACCGCGGCGTGGTGGCGAGCTGCAGCTACGAGGCGCGGTCGTACGGGGTGCATTCGGCCATGCCGATCAAGATGGCGCGGCAGCTCTGCAGCGACGGGATCTATATCCGGGGGGACATGGAGAACTACAGCAAGCACTCCCGGATCGTAACGGAGATCATTGCCGAATCGGCTCCGGTTTATGAGAAGGCCTCGATCGATGAGCATTATCTCGATATTACCGGAATGGACCGTTTCTTCGGTTCCCTGAAGTGGACGCACGAGCTGCGGCAGCGGATCATCAGGGAGACCGGCCTGCCCATATCGTTCGGATTATCCGTGAATAAGACCGTATCCAAGATTGCCACCGGTCTGGCCAAGCCGAACGGCGAAAAAGAGGTTCCGGAGCCCGAGGTGCGCAATTTCCTGGCGCCTTTATCGATTCAGAAGATCCCGATGCTGGGCCCGAAAACCTTCCAGCTGCTCCGCTCGATGGGCGTGATCACCATCCGCACGCTCAGTGAGATCCCGCCCGAGATGATGGAACAGGTGCTGGGCAAGAACGGGATTATTATCTGGAAGAAGGCCAACGGCATCGACCCCACCCCGGTGGAGCCCTACTGGGAGCAGAAAAGCATTAGTTCGGAGAGCACCTACGAGCAGGACACCACCGACGTGCAGGAGCTCAACCGCAAGCTGATCACGATGGTGGAGAAGATCGCCTTTGAGCTCAGGAAGCAGGAGAAGCTCACCGCCTGCATCACCATCAAGATCCGCTACTCCAACTTCGACACGCACACCCTGCAGAAGCGCATCCCCTACACCAGCTTCGACCATGTGCTCATCCCGATCGCGCAGGAGCTGTTCAAGCGCCTCTATTCCAGAAGGATGCTCGTTAGATTGATCGGCGTCCGCTTCAGCGGACTCGTCCACGGAACACAGCAGCTCAACCTCTTCGAGGACACGCCCGAATCGGTAAATCTCTATCTGGCCATGGATAAATTGAGGTTAAGGTATGGGAGTGATGCGGTGAAACGGGCGATTGGGGTTTATAAGGCAGAGGGCGTTCGTAGGGGAGGACCCATGGTCCTCCCATAAGGCAGAAGGCAGAGAGCAGAAGGCAAAAATCAGGAAAAAGAATCAGGTCTTAAGAAACAAGGGGGGGGGCATTGGGCCGATCGTGTCATTCCTGCGAAGGCAGGAATCCCCTGACAAGTGGACCGAGCCCCTATCAGTTGCCCCTCAGCTTTAGCTAGGGGTGAGCAAGGCACAAATCAATCTGGACTTTAGTCCAAATTATTGATTTAAATATCATGCAGAAAATTGGGCTGAAGCCCGAAATTTTTAGGGTACTTCTTTCCCCCTAGCTAAAGCTGAGGGGCAACTGATAAGGGACTCCCGTGTAAGCGAATCTTTCTGCCTATGTTCCTTTTTTCTTCTTCCTGATTTCTGCCTTCTGCCTTCTACCTTCTGCCCTACTTCATTCTCACCACCGCCACTACCGGATTATCCTCGATGGAAAGTTTTGCGGCCATGTCTTTGAAGCTCTGCTTTATTTCGGGTGCTTTACCGCCATAGGTTGCTGCTTCGCCGGAAGCGTAAGAAAGAACCTGTGTTGCATCATAAATGGCTGCCATCTGATTGTTCCAGATTGGAGAGCGCGGCCAGAAGGGCATTCCTCCATCGAGATCATTATAAACTCCGCAGATATCCGGGCCGGGATATTTAACCCGGAAAGAACAGGCAGATATATCTCCTGTGGCTGTTGAGGCAACAAAAAAGTTCTGACCAGGATTGGCTCCTTCCATCCAGAGATAACCGGCCGATAGAGATACGCTCAGTAGTTGGTTTTCAAGGGATGAACCATCAATGTGCCAATCAATCGCCCATTCACCAGTCGGTGTTAACCTATAGCCTTCAGTAAAAGGAAACTCAATCACAAGCGGCAAATCCTTGTTCCATCCGATCACGATCCTCCTGTAATCCCGATACACCTCAGAAAGTTTAACTAAAGGATCAAACAGGGGAATCGAACGCATCCATTTTCCTTCATCTGAATAAAACTCTAAGGACTGCCCGCCTTTTTCCCCGGAAACAAGGTCAATCTTGAGCCCAGTAATTCCGCCATCAGGACCGCTGAATATTCTGGGGATCTGTTTATCAATGCTAAATTCCCTGATGAACTGACCCTTTAACGAGTAAACCACCACCCGATCTGAACCGTCAGGTTTTACAGCAAGCCATCCCTTTGATTCATTGATTATTACATTTGTCATCTCAGGTACTTCTTTTGGGCCTGCTCCTATTTTCCCGATTTTCCACAGGAATTTACCCCGGCGGTCGAAGACAACTGCAGGCTGCCCGGATGGTAGAACCAGTATGTAATCATTGGTAAGCCTGATCCTACAGGCACCAGCCGAAGGCAAAAAGCACTCTTTTCTGGTCTCCAGAGGTACATAGGTAATTGATGCGGCCATACTAGATAAAGGGAAATTCTCCTCCTGATTCCAGTGGTTGGTAAGGTCGAAAACAGGTGCATTCTGGGAAACCAGCATTCCCGTTCCAAGGAAGATTCCCATCACGGCAGGAATCAGCCTGAGCAAATAGAACTTCTGTATCATGATCGTGAAGGTGAGTTGGTTTATCGTTAAAATTAACGAATTCCCGGGGGGAAAATTGCAGAAACAATGAATATTCCACGGACATTGGCAGGGGGTGTAGAGACGGATAGTAATCCGTCTCTACAACGTTCATTGGCCAGGGGGCCGTAGAGACGCATAATAATGCGTCTCTACAACGTGCATTGGCCGAGGGCTGTAGAGACGCATAATAATGCGTCTCTACAACGTACATCGGCGGTTGTGCCAGAATAAATGGTTCATTTTTTTCCATTTCACCTCATTTTCTGCATCCATAATTAAAATAACCTGAATATGGATGATTTATATAAAAACAGATTTCGGCAGGGCTCTATCAGACTTTCTACCTGGGATTACGGATCAAATGGAGATTATTTCTTAACGATTTGCACCAAAGATAGAGTCCCCTATTTCGGACCGATTGACAGACCAGGCAGGGATCATACGGAAATTGGTCAATATGCCATAGTGTATTGGAAGTCAATCCCCGAGCACTATCCATTTGTTGTATTGGATGAGTTTATCGTGATGCCAGATCACATTCACGGTATCCTCAGTTTTAGCAAGAAAAACCGAAACGGATGGAATCCCAATCAATTTGGTCCTCAAACTCAGAATCTGGCATCGGTAATTCGCGGGTTTAAAGGTGCGGTTAAAACCTATGCCAGTATACATGATATTGATTTTCATTGGCAGGGACGGTATTTTGACCGGATTATCAGAAATGACCAGGAACTGGATCTGACCCGAGATTACATTTTGGACAATCCGCGAAAATGGTTGGCGGAATACGAACATTTACAGGGACGCCCGTAGAGACGCATAATAATGCGTCTCTACCGCGTACATCGGCCGGGGACCTGTAGAGACGCATTATTATGCGTCTCTACAACGTTCATTGGCGGGATCCACGTAGAGACGGATAATAATCCGTCTCTACAGGTCGTTCATCGGCGTTTCATCGGTGCGTAATTCATCAATGATCCTCGTCAGGTTTCTTACCAATGGCCGCGATTTCTTGCGCCAGATGAGGTATCCGATCAGGAAGGATATGCCCATTACTGCATAATATCCAGCCTGAATTACCAGGATGGATGTCAGCAGGGACCATGATTCAGGGAAAGATGTATCACCAATCATGGCCCAGGTTACAACAATATCGGTGACAACTACAATAAAGACCATGAACCAAACTTTTCCCGGGCGCAGCAGCTTGTGCCGGTCGCGGGCATCCTCGAGCATTTTGAGGACCGGGGCTGTATAATCAGCCTTGTAGGTTTTGCGGTAATGATAACGGAAAAAGAATGCCGCTATAACGAAAATCAGGATATAAATAACTCCCTGGACACGGTTTTCAACGGTAAGTTCCTGATCGGGGTTCAGAATCAGGAGCCCCAGGTAGAATATAGCAAACCCAAGGTACAGGATGAACATCCTGAACATAAGTTTCTTGTTTTTGTTATCCAGGCTCTTCAGCTGGTCAACCACCTGGTCGAGTGCCGGAGCCTGTCCTTCCGGGAAAACTTTCTTTTTAAATATCATACTCCCCTCCTTTCACTTTTTCACGGAGATCTTCCTTGATCCGGTGAATCTTCACCCGTACGTTGCTCTCCGTAATACCCACGATTTCTGCAATCTCTTTTGACGTCAGCTCTTCAAGCACCAGCGACAGGATGATCTTGTCGACCACCGAAAGCTGGTTCATGAGGTTGGTGAGCAATTGAGTCTTTTTTTCTTCCTCAATCCTGATCTCCGGATCCTCGCCTACCAGATCCCTGGCCTTGCCGTCGTCCCAGTACATATTGAAGTTCAGATACTTACTCTTCTTGTTCACATACGTCAGGGCGGTGTTTACCGCCACCCGGTACACCCAGGTGGAGATCTGTGCATCGCCCCGGAACGACTCCATGCCCTTCCAGACGTTTATCAGTATCTCCTGATACAGATCATCCGCATCGCCGGAAACCCCGGCATAGTGCCGGCAAACCGAGCGTATCCGGCCCTGGTTTTCTTCGATAATCTGTTTGTACAGCTTCTCGTTCGTGCTCATTGTTTCGTTTGGTCCGGGAGTTTGACCGGGGACCGGTGATAATGTTACAAAATTCGGGGATGAAATGATATTTATTATATTATGATCAATTATTTGTTTATTATTTAATCATTTCATGATATTCGTTATTCATGTATCATGGGCGTTCGCCGGGGCAACATGGGCGCACGCCGTGCGCCCCTACGGGAACGATTCACGCGTCACGGGTCACGTGTCACGATTCGTACGTCGGGAACACGGGCGCACACTGGGCGCGTTACATTTCGTGTTGGGGGAACACGGGCGCACGCGGTGCGCCCCTACAGGAACATGTATTTAAACTGCCATTCATACTTCAGCCTCCGTTTCGGCACCCTGGCGGTGGACGAACTGGTGGAGGAGGCGGTGAAAACCGGGGTCACGGCCCTGGCGTTGACCGATATCAACAACTCCACGGGAGTGCCCGATTTTGTGAAGGCGTGCCGGAAAGCCGGAATCCGGCCAGTGACAGGTATCGAGTTCCGGGTGGAGGATGAGATCAAATATGTAGGCCTGGCGAGGAACCGCGAGGGAATGAGGGAGCTTAACGACCTGCTCAGCCAGCATAATATCAGCGGCAATCCCCTGCCCGACCGGCCTGAGAATATTGATAACTGCATCCTGATCTATCCGTTTGCCAACCGGCCGAAGATCCGGCTACGTGACAACGAATGGATCGGCATCCGCATGCGGGAGACCCGGAAACTGATCACATCGGAATTCAAATCAAACCCGTTCAAACTGGTGCTGCTGCATCCGGTTACGTTTGCCGATACCGACGGCTATACGCTCCACCGTAACCTGCGGGCGATCGATCATAATACCCTGTTATCCAAGCTCAACGGGAACCAGACGGCCGACGCCGGCGAGCGGTTCTGGCCGATCCACGAGATCAAGGCGGCACTCTACGATTATCCCCGGATCATCCAGAACACGCTCCAGGTGCTGTCGCAATGCGAGGGGGAGTTCGACTTCGACAGTGTCAAGAACAAGCAGACCTTCACCGGCAGCCGTCGCGATGATTTCCAGCTGCTCACCAAGCTGGCCATGGACGGGGTGCAATATCGGTATGGAAAGAAAAACACCGAAGCGACACAACGCGTTCATAAAGAGCTGGATATCATTGCCCGGCTCGGTTTTGCCGCCTATTTCCTGATCACCTGGGATATCATCCGCTACTCCATGTCGCGCGGCTTTCACCACGTGGGCCGCGGCTCCGGGGCCAACTCCATCGTGGCCTACTGTCTCCGGATCACCGACGTGGATCCCATCGACCTCGATCTCTATTTTGAGCGCTTCATCAACCCCCGCCGCACCAGTCCGCCCGATTTCGATATCGACTACTCCTGGACCGACCGCGAGGAAGTGCAGGACTACATCTTCAAGCGATACGGCTACAAGCACACCGCGCTGCTCGGCACCATGTCGACCTTCAAGGGCAAGTCGATCCTGCGGGAGCTGGGCAAGGTGTATGGTTTGCCGAAAGCCGAGATCGACCGGCTGATCGACGAGCCCCTGAGCCCCCTGAATAACACAGAGATTATCAGCCACATACGGACCATCGGAAACAAGATGACCGACTTCCCCAACCTGCGGAGCATCCATGCCGGCGGCGTGCTGATATCCGAGGAGCCGATCACCTACTTCACCGCTCTCGACATGCCGCCGAAGGGGTTCCCTACCACGCAGTGGGATATGTATGTGGCCGAGGATATCGGGTTTGAGAAGCTCGATATCCTGAGCCAGCGCGGGATCGGGCATATTCATGAGTCGGTGGAGATCATCCGGGAGAACCGCGGCATCAACGTGGATATTCATCAGGTGGAGAAATTCAAGAAGGATACCCGTGTGCGGCAGCTGCTGAAGGTTGGCGAAACCAACGGCTGCTTCTATATTGAGAGCCCGGCCATGCGGGGACTGCTGAAGAAGCTGCGGTGCGAGGATTACATCACGCTGGTGGCGGCCAGCTCGATCATCCGGCCCGGCGTGGCACGGTCGGGCATGATGCGGGAGTATATCCACCGGTTCCACAACCCGGGCAAGTTTACCTACCTGCATCCGGTGATGGAGGAGCAGCTGAAGGAGACCTTCGGAGTGATGGTCTATCAGGAGGATGTACTGAAGGTGTGCCACCATTTTGCCGGGCTCGACCTGGGCGATGCAGATATTCTCCGCCGGGCGATGAGCGGCAAGTACCGGTCGAAGGAGGAGTTCCAGCGGATCGTCGACAAGTTTTTCCAGACCTGCCAGGAGCGGGGCTATCCCGAGGAGGTGACGCGGGAGGTGTGGCGGCAGATCGAGTCGTTCGCCGCCTACTCCTTTTCGAAAGCGCACTCGGCGAGCTATGCGGTGGAGAGTTTCCAGAGCCTCTATCTCAAGGCCTACTTTCCGAAGGAGTTTATGGTAGCCGTGATCAACAATTTCGGTGGGTTCTATTCGGCCTGGGTGTATATCAATGAAGCGCGGCGCTGGGGGGCCACCATCAACCTCCCGTGCGTAAACCATTCGAATCACAAGACCCGGATTCTCGGGAAAGACATATTCCTCGGTTTCATTCACGTGAACGACCTTGAACACGATCTGGGCCAGCAAATCGAAATGGATCGCAAGGAAAACGGGGAATATTCCGATCTCGATCATTTCGTATCCCGCGTCAAGATTGGGATACAGCAGCTCATCCTGCTCATCCGGGTAGGCGCGTTCGGGTTCACCGGAAAAACGAAGTCGGCCCTTTTGTGGGAAGCGCACATGCTGCTGGGCAAAAAAGACTCCAAGGAGCTGCAGGATTCCCTCTTCATCCTGCCGCGGAAAAAATTCACCCTGCCCGATCTCGAACGGAACCGGCTGGAGGATGCCTATGACGAAATCGAGCTTTTCGGGTATCCGGTCACGTCAACCTATTTTGATTTGCTGGTCACCACCTTCCGGGGTGAGATCAAGGCAAAGGAGCTGTCGGCTCATGTGGGGAAGAAAGTCAGGATGGTGGGTCAGCTGGTGGTGATCAAATATGTGCGCACGATCAAGCGCGAGTGGATGCACTTCGCAAACTTCCTCGACGACACCGGCGAGTTCTTCGACACCGTCCACTTCCCGCAGAGCCTCAAGCTTTATCCGTTCAAAGGCTACGGCTGTTACCTGATCCTGGGCAAGGTAGTGGAGGAGTTTGGGTTTGCCAGCGTGGAGGTGGAAAAGATGGCCAAGCTGCCGGTGCGGAGTGTGGATGATAAGCGGCCGTTGCCGGAGTTGAGGGTACAGCAGGGGTTTGATCCGATGGGGGCATGAGGGAAAGGAGGGTGTGGGTGTGGGTGTGTACCCGTAGGGGCGCCCGGTGGGCGCCCGTGTAACCCCCACCACGTATGCATCATCCATGCGGTCCCGTTTAAAACCGGTACCCCACGCTCACCCCCGGAAACAGCCAGAACCACTTGGTGGAGAACAGCGAACCCACTTCTTCGGGAGCAAATATCGGGGCCCAGCCGATTCTGAAATTGAATCCTTTTGGGGCCTGATACCGGTACATCACACTAGCGTTCGCAAAGAGATAGGTCTCGGCCGGAGTCCCGTTTTCCTTCTGCCGGGAGAAGGTCATCCCGGCACCGAGCTCGAGCCCATGTTTGGTGCCAAAAACATAATTCACCTGCATCGGGATAAAGGTTACAAAGTTGCCCCCACCCGCCTTCAGAATATTTCCGCCCAAGCGGATGCCCGGTCCATCGGGCCGGTTCAGAATCCGGGTATCAAAATTCACCGAATAGATCAAGCCGTTGCCAAGACCCTCGGCATAGATAACCGAGGAGCGCTGAGCCTGAATAGTGGTGAAAACACAAAGAGCCACAAATGAGAATACTAATCTGCGCAGTAACATAATTGTAAGTTTGGTTGGATCCCTGACTTACAAATGGCGTGCCGCTATGGTATCGGATTGGCAGGTTTTAAACCTGTCAGCTTATTTAAAGCTGACAGGTTGTGCCCTGAGGGAAGCTATCAGCTTTTCAGAAGCTGACAACTTTGCCAATCAGCTCGTCGAGTCTCTCCTGATACTCCCGGACAATGCCACTCAAAACCGGATCTCGAATCAGGTTCTTTACCTCGTCGGGATCATGCTTCAGGTCGTAGAATTCGTCGAATCCGGGCCGATTGAGATAGCGGATAAGTTTGAAGTCTTCGGACCGTACGCATTCCGACCGCGGAATGCTGTCGAAATCCCACAGATGTTCGAAGAGCAGATAATCGCGGCGGGGAACCAACTGGCCGTTTACAAGGGGCACAAGACTTTGTCCTTGCACCGCAACTGGAACTGGAATGCCTGCAAAATCAAGAATGGTGGGACTGATATCGATATTCAGACCTGGCGATCGTGGTACTTTACCCCGATATTTTTCGGGACTCCGGGGATCATACACGATCAGGGGCACCTTCAATGACTGCTCATACATCAGCCACTTATCGGCCAACTGCCTGTCACCCAAGAAGTACCCGTTATCTCCCATGAAGATGATGATGGTATTTTTGGCCAGGCCGCGTTCTTCCAGCTTTTGCCGGATCCTGCCAACGACGGCATCCACACTGCTGATCATCCGGTAATAACCCTTTACCATTTCCTGATACTTGACCGGGTCGTCGAAGCGCCAGGTCCAGCGGGTGCGGCTGAAGGAGTGCCGGATAAAATCGGGATGACTGTCGAACACCTCTTTGGTGGCGGTCCGGGGCACCGGCATGGTCACGTTCTGATAGAGTGTGTCGCACCATTCCGGCCAGAAATACTGCTCCTTGCTTTCATCCACCGCGTGTGGGGCCCAGAAGCTCAGTGAGAGGCAGAATGGCTGGTCGGGTTTGCAGGAATCAAGGAAGCGGGTGGCATACTGACCTTCAAGATCGGTGAGATGTATCCGTTTGCCATCCACCTCTTTCCAGTAGGGATAGGCATCGGTATGAGCATAATCGAACAGGGAATCCACCCAGCCATTTTCAAATTTGACACCCAGCTTGCCGATAAATCCGGTGTGATAGCCCGATTTCCGCAACAGATAGGGATAGGTTTCCTGCAGCAGATCCGGCTTAACCGGAGGCTTGGTAAACGTATACGTGTGCTTGCGCTCATACATACCGGTAAGGATGCTGGCCCGGCTGGCCGCGCTGATCGGTGTGGTGACGTATGCATTTTGAAACCGGATGCCGTCGGCAGCGAGCCGGTCGAGATTCGGCGTATAAATGATTGGATTGCCGGCACACCCCATCATGTCCCATCGGTGATCATCGGTTAGGATAAAGATGATGTTCGGGCGGGGTTCGGGTGCATTGGTGCAGCCGGTGAACAGGCCGGCGAGGCTGGTCAATGCCAGTGCAGGACCCGAGATACTTCCTTTGAAAACAGTCATAAAGGATTATTTGTGTGTCATAATCTGAACTACCGGATTATCGTCTTCTTTGAGCCCATTGATCATAGACAGGAGCGCTTTTTGCTTTTCGGGCCATTTAACCTCCGCTTTGGCAAATCGTCCTTTATCCCGGTCAGACATCAGATCATAGGCACTATTGCAAGTATAATATTTCCCATTGATCATATTGTCATAGAAGCTCCAGACCGGCCCTCCATCTATATCATTGGCCAGGCCGTAATCAACATCAGTGTCTTCTTTTACTATCCTACTAAGATTGGGGTTGGCAAACTCAAATATCCCTTTGCACCATTTGTTGCGAATATTAACCGGGAGTATCAGGTACTCATCACCACAGGCTGATATTTCACCAGAAAAGGAATAGGCTTTACTTTCCCTATAAAAGCGCATGCGGTCATAAAATAACTCCACAGGAACCTGATTACCTCCCAGATCAATAGCTAAAAAAGGTATTAACCTTCTATCTTTCAGCTCATAAATCGTATCGGACAAAGCAGGCTTCAAGTAGGTTCCAGACTTTAAATTAACAATGGAAGGTGCAAATGAAGCTTTAACCCGTCGTGAATAATCCACCCTCTCCGGGACTTTCAAATACTCGGTTTTACCTTCCTCATTAAAGAAGAAATAGGGAGAAATGGAATCATTATCTATAATTTGGCTACTGATATACCCCAGGTAATCATTGTGACTCAGAAAGTAAATCCATTCTGGCCGAACAGGTAGCTTGGCGGTTCTGATCCATTGCCCATCTTCAGTGTAAAATAGTAAGGAGGCACTCCTCTGGTCAAATAAAACAAGCTCCTTGCTCTTTTCATCCCAGGTAAAATGATTGGCCATATTCGAATACTCACCCGGGCCTTGTCCAAACCTGCCTATTTGCCTTACAAACTTTCCCGCTTGTGTAAAAAGGAAAATTTCCTGTTCAAATCCCTGTGTTACCAAATACTTTCTGGTTGGAATAACGGGGCCTATTCTACCAATAATGCCCTCTTTACGGGTTTCAAGTGGAACATACTCTATATCAAGAATAAAGTCACTCATTCTGAGTTGCATAGGATTGTTAACCGCCACATCTACGTCAAAATGGATGAGGTCTGTGGATGGCGTTTTTGAGGCGCAACCTAAAAGAAGAAATGGAAAGATGGCACTGATGATAATTTTGCCTGGTTTCATCGGACTGGGTGCTTAGGATGATGGCAATAATGCAGGGCTTAAATTACAAAAACTATGGAATTTGGCCTGTGCGCATAATTCAACTGATACGGACACGGGCGGACCACGGGTCCGCCCGTACCGGTCCCGCGTCACGTGTCACGCGTCACGTATTACCATGTACGTCAATTACCACCGGTTTATTCGTTTTCCTATTCAACCAAATCACCAAATGCGTGTTGTCCAATCGCTCAATCAACCCCTGCCTGTAATCCTTTCCTTCCTTTAATAAAACTCCATCAACTGTTACACTTGCTTTCTTATCGCCCCAGTTTTCCAGGATGATGGCCGGGTTGTATAGTGGTGAATCTGCAGAGGCTTCCAGCCGGAACTTTGCTTTGTGCAGCTTTTCCGGCCCGGTGAAGGAGATCCGGTAGGCACGCTCGCTGAGGTCATAGCCCTTGTTCATGTAACGCGGGGAATCGATCAATTTAAGTTGAGGTGCGGTGGCCCAGCTTTTTGCAAGAGTCACCAATTCATCAATCCCGACATTTTTCATGCCGTACAGGGAGTTTAGCCAGCTGCGGCCATCGGTTCCGTTGTGGATGACCGGATAGGAGATCGGGAAGCCGAGAAAATGGGTGGGACGGTCTGCTGTTACAGCCCGTCGTCCATCGCAGTATGCCTGACCCACCGGCCAATGGTTACAGGAGCCAGGGGATTTGAGGTTGCTGATGTTCCGGTCGGTGATGTAATGCATCTCGTTCCCGGGCTCAAAAATGATAAACGGATCGTAATCGGATTTGAAATTATGCCTCTGGATAGTAGGCTTTTCCGGGATCTTTTTATCCCTGGTTGCCGATGGATCCTGCACATAACTGAACTGTTGCTTGTCGCCCGTAAGATTAGAGACCCACAGATAGTCGGGCTCGATAACCTCACCCTGGAGCTGTCCCTCTTCCGTAAATGGCAGGGTTTCCTGAAACTGCACCGGGGCACACATGTAATCGGTTTTCCACGATACCTTACGAATGGCTGTCCCATCCGGATAAATGAAATAATACTCATCGATCCAGAGTTCCCAGCCGGTTTTCTCATTGGCCAACCGGAGCTTGTCGTATGCACTTACCGGAGCATAGCGCCAGTGAACCACCTTGCGGGCATCGGAATTTTCTATGATCCGCACATGGGAGTATTTGCAGTGTCGATCCTGCATATGCTCGAGGCACCCTTCCGGACCGCTCCAGGTTTCTACGCTCTGGTCGGCCATCCAGAGGTGATTTTCCGTAACCCAGGCCGGGGAATACCGCGCTCCTTTCCAGAAAATCAGCTTGACGGGAGAATCGGCAAAGGTTACCACGATATCGGGATCAGCCCCTACCGGCCACTGTTCATCCCACTCTTCGTAGTATTTCAGGTTGGTGTAATAGGCCTTGAATTTGCCGGTTGTGGTAACACGCGGAAGCTGGCGAAGCGGAAGATCGGGCCTGGTTGCCGGAAGTAAAGTTGTGTAATGATTTAACAGGGATACATCCGGGATCACTTCAGTAA
>MEOR01000050.1:31565-31785 GCA_001769295.1 Bacteroidetes bacterium GWF2_49_14
ATATCGGAATAATTCATTCCGATACGCGTTTCGGCATTAACGGTAAATGCAGGCTTTTTAAGGGTTTCATACTTTCCGGATTCCTTTCCGTTGATGAAAACCCGTATCCCCCTCCCCGATTCAACGGTCGCGGCAATGTGAACCCAGGTATTCAGGGGAATCTGACCTTCTGATATGCAGCTCAATACATTGCCCCCGATCATCTGCTTCATTCCGAGCT
>MEOR01000051.1 GCA_001769295.1 Bacteroidetes bacterium GWF2_49_14
GCTTTGTTCCCTCCTGGCTTTATGTCGTTCTTGTAGAGCGGTTTCTCCATTGGTTTTGCAATCTCCACAATCTTGTTTATCTCCTTTGCAGGGTTCTCTTTTTCATTATTGAAAATATACAGCGTGGCAGTTATGAAGATAAGTGCGACAGCAGCCACTGCGGCAATTCTGGTGAAATATCCACCTCTTCTGAAGGATGCTGAATATAATTTTGCAGAAGGTTTCTTAACAATCATTTTGTAAACTCTGTCGGCATCAGATTCTTTCATCTTATAGACCTCTTGCATATTGCCATAAAACTCATCTACCATTTCATGCTGCTCTTCATCTGATGACTCAGTCAACATCTGCATAAGTTCTTCCTCTTCATCTGCTGTCACCTTCTTCTCAAGGTATCGCTGGAACAGGTCATGCATTCTCTCAGTTTTCATATTATTTGTAATAATTTATTTCCGGTTTAAAAGAGATATAAATCCCCCTTCAATACTCTAGACAATTGGCAGAGCATTTGGAGGGGGGGTAGGAGATAAAAAAATTATTAATTAAGAAATATTTGTGCTGCTGCAAGAATCGTCAGCTCAATTTTTTCTCCAAGAGATTTTCTAATGGAGCGCAAGGCATTTTTCATATGCTCTTTGACTGTATAAACCGAAAGGTTCATTCTCTTTGCTATCTCCTCTTGTTTAAGACCTTTATGACGACTAAGGAGATATACCTTTCTCTGCTGAGGTGACAGTTTCATTATAGCCTGCTCCAGGATTGCCTGATAGTCGTTGTATAATACTGTATTCTCTGTGGAATCACTGCTAACCTCAGATTCATCGGTTATTCTTTTAAGTATAACCTTTTCGTTAGCAAGCCTTTTAAGATAGTTGCAGGCTGTGTTTACAGCAATTGTTCTCAAATATGAGTTGAAGAAATCTATCTTTTCGAGATCTGCCCTGTTATTCCAGATTTTACAGAAGACCTCTTGTGTAATCTCTTCTGAAATATATTCAGAATGAGTTACATACATAGAGAGAGAGTAAATTTTGTTCCTATATTTATCAAACACGAACCTGAATGACCTGTCATCACCTCCGGCTACTTTGCGTAACAGCTCTTTTTCAGATAAAGTTGAAGTTCCGGAAGGCATTATGTTAAGTCTAAAGTTTATTCCTAACAAAAATAGCCAATTGCTTTGATAAATCAGACAAATCAAAAATATTTCGGAGCTTTGTTATTTTATAGCTTTTGACTTGCAGCTGTCGTTACATTTGTTGCACTGTACGCAATCGTAATTTGACAGTGAGGATATTTTGTTCTTCCTGTCTATTACAATGGCCTGTGTAGGGCAGACCTTCTGGCAGGCCCCGCAATGAATGCAGCTTGCATTGTCAATACGGCGCTGTTTTACTGAGAAAAACGAGAACACACCCAGCAACACCCCGTAAGGACACATGAACCTGCAGAAAGGTCTCGGGAACCAGTAGCCAATTATCATCATCACAAGCAGATATCCCCATGCGAAAAAGCCGAATGACCAGAGTAGCTTGGCCTCCATTGGCTGACCTGCAATGAATGCCACCAGTTGCTCGAACCAGCTCTTTCCAATGAAGAACACAGCCTTATATGGCTCCAGCTCACAGGCCAGGAAATAGCTTGATTTGAGGGCGAAGTATATTGTGCCGACAAGCAGTGCAATAGGGAAAATCTTGATTATGGTATTAAGTTTCTGCGGTATTTTTACCAGTTTCTTCTTTTTCTGGAAGAGATGCTGCATTGCCCCGAGTGGGCATCCGGATGTACAGAACACCCTTCCTGCAATAAGCGCCACAATCAGAGGCGACAGGAAAACAACAAGAGTAACCAGCCCCACCATCCTCGGGCTTACCATGCCCATTGTCACGTTTGTTATCACCCCGACGGGACATATACAGCCACCACGTATGATTCCGAGGTATGCCAGTGCAATTATCGCCAGCATGCTGAGCATCCATGAAGCCTTCCTCTTAATGACGAAGAACACCCCTACAAGCATTATCACTATCAGCACAGCCATATCCACGAACACCATGTATTCGGGGGTAGGGTTGTACTGTATAGGAACATAATTTTCTCGGAACTCAGCCACGTTTCCGTTGGGATCTATCTCCTTTACACAATTGGGGTCATTGGCATCCTGAACTGCCTGATTGGTCTGTTGTGCCTCCTGCTGAGTCTGATCCTCCTGGGCTGCTGGTGCGCTGTTAACGGCAGCAGTTGCCGGAGAGCTTAATGAGAGCAACGCTATAATTACGGCTGCAAAAAACTTCAATATTGATTTCATCCTTTCATCGTGTTAAATGTATTCTCCACCATTCTCAAGGCTGTACTCGCCCTTGAAGTCATCCTCGGGACCAATGTACACCCTGTCGATTGCTTTCTGGGGGCATTTCGCAGCAATGTTGCAGCTGTTGCACGCAAGGCAAAGGTCGGGGCGAATGATGAGGAACATCGATTTTGTACCCTTTTCGGTGCAGTTCTTGACGCACTTTCCGCAAGCGGTGCACAACTTGTCATCAATTTTATAGATGAAAGAGCCGTCGGGGCCACCCGAGTAGTTCTGACGTTTGACGGCATCGTACTTGCAAACCTTTATCCCCTCTGTCATTATCTTGTCCGACTCGATATCCTTGTTGCTTATATGTCCGTAGCATACAACACAATAAGAGCACTTCTTCTGGTCGTTCACGGCCTTCACTGCCGACGGGTTGCGCACGCATGCCGTCTCGCAGATGCCGCAACCGTTGCACTTCTCGGGGTCTATTGCCCATACATACCTTGTGAGCGGGCCCGCCTCCTCTGGGTTTAACTGCTTGCTCACTATCCGGTAGGCAACACCACCAATTGCGAGTGCACATGTTGCCCTTCCGAAATTCACCAGAAACTTACGTCTGTCCATTACTATATAATTTTTTATTACTTTTTATCCTTTAAAAATGGAACTGGAGCCCATTTGGCAGGTAAAACAAACCCTTTGTTCAACAAACCCTTGGGCGCATTTTCTCCTGAAATTTCCAGAAGTGCATTCTGGAGACGGAGGGCATCTGCCTCACTTACCTTTGCCATATCCAGAATAACCGAACATAGTGGCATCTTCTCTGTCTCTGCTATTACCCTGAAATCCTCAGGTTTTGCAAAATCAACTGCACAGCTGGCCGTAAGTGCATAATCGGATATTATTGCAACATCGGCAAGGTTATCGGAGAGGGTATTGATGCACTCTGTGCAGCTTGCCTTGTTGATTATCTCGCCGGGCTCTATGCCCTCTTTCTCGAGCATTGCAAATGGAGCGTGATATTTCTCGTAGGAATCGGGCTGTCCGGCAACAAGTGTCTTTCCGTCAATATCCTTCATATCCTTTGAAGGTGAGTCTTGCTTTACGATGATTTTTCCTGTGAGCCATTGGTTGCCAGAAGGGTCAAGCAAATCTGCAACACGTTTGTATTTGATGTCATTGTCAGGTGTTAGCATGAATGCCAGCCATGGCTTGCATATTACACCATCGAATTTACGTGCCAAAAGTGAATCATTCAACTCGTATTCCTCAATGAAATAGCTTATCTGCAGGTCGATATTGTACTTTGATTTAAGTGTGTCCTGCAGCTCTTCATACTCCCTGGCTGCAAGATCGTGGATGCAGGAGCAGGCTGTCAGCTTGCAGTATGTCTCGCTGACGGCAATGCGGAGGGTTAACATTGAGTCATTCGCAGAAGCGATGGTTCCTGCTGTAGGTTCAAAAGCGGTCTCCTCAAACTGAGCTGCAACCGCGTTATTTTTCTTGTTGCCGCTGCAACCAGCAAAAAGAGTGCAGACTGCAACAATAATAAGGATTCCTTTAATGACACTTGCTCTTTTCATTCTATGAATTTTCATCATTTTGTACTATGTACTGTAAATTAGCTAAACTCCCAAAATTGAAGATTAGCAAAAAATATCTCCGGTGTTGTCTGACACTTATTAACCTAAAACTAACTTTACAAACCTAGTACTATATGAAAATCAGACAACGCCGGAGAATTATTATATGAGTAGATATTATTTTGTTATTTTTACCGGAGAACATTTAATAACCCCACCTGCCATGGATGCCAGGTATACATTATCTTTAGAATCCACGCTCATAGGGATATATCTGCAACCTTTAACCAGCTCGTCAATTCCCGAGATAGCCTTAGCACCAGCTTTGGTGTATGTTTTGATGCGTGTAGGGTCCTTCTCAACTGTAACTATACCACCGTTTGAAAGGAAGGCCACACTTACAGGGTTGCAGCAACCGTGGAAATCGTCTATTCCGCTGCCGCGCTGACCGAATGACAGTGTCGGTCTTCCTGAATAATCAAATCCGTTTACCCTGAAAGCACCCAGGTTTGCCACCAGAATCTCATTGTTGCGGATGCTGAAGTCCAGAATACCGCAGCATGTGCGCAACTTCTCAATTGCAGAAATCTTTTCTCCGGTTTCGGCATTGAAAATTGCAACCATTCTGCCTCTTGTGTCAGCAACCATGATTTTGCCATCAGCAACCCTGGCTCCTGTAGCTGTGACTACACCAGCAAGTTCAACGGCTCTTACCTTTGCCCCTTTAGCATCAAAAACCAGACACTCAACCTTTATCGGGGTCA
Source organism: Bacteroidetes bacterium GWF2_49_14 (assembly GCA_001769295.1). Classification (GTDB taxonomy): domain Bacteria; phylum Bacteroidota; class Bacteroidia; order Bacteroidales; family UBA12481; genus UBA12481. The sequence goes on from MEOR01000051.1 coordinate 4,647, forward strand.
TAACCTCAAACTTCCTGCCTCTCGACTCTTCGCTTTTTTTCTCGGATATTGAGCCAAACACATAAATGTTCCCTGATTCGTCTGCAGCTATTGCACTTGGGTTTCCCTTAACCTCAGTCTTGAATTCACCTACCTTGCCACCTTTAGGGTTGATTATAGTTACAACGCCATCTTTCCTGAGAGCACAGATATTGTCATTGGGCAATGTTGCCAGATAGGTCATATCCTTATAACCGGCACCGGTATAGGTTTTGTCAACGGCATAACTCATCTCGGGAGCATTGTTGGTAAACCCCCCAATATCCACACTTGTTGTCTTGAGAATCTCAATTAGGTCGCGTAAGCTTTTTACAACCTTTGAATCGTTGAGCTTAGGATCAAGCATTGCAAGCTCCTTTTCAAGCTCTGTTGCACTTTTACCTCTTACAGATTGTTTAATAAGAAATGCAGAGACATAGGAGGCAGGGTTCTGCCTGATATAATCCTCCTGATATTTGTCACTTGCAGCACCTAAAGCCTTAGAACAGGTATCCATCTGTTTTTTTATCAGTGCTTTCTCTTTTTCATCCGTGGTGGTCCGATACAACTTAGAAAGAGAATCCATCTTGAACATTTTGTATACTGTTGCATATATATCGTTGAGACCTGTGCGGTATTTTGTTAGTCCATCATTAACACTACTACCGGATATGTCAATTTTTAAAGAATCTGCA
>MEOR01000052.1:0-7442 GCA_001769295.1 Bacteroidetes bacterium GWF2_49_14
TTCTTTCGCCTTTCGCCTTTCGCCTTTTTCCTTGCACTGGTCACCTCCTGCGGTCTGCGTACCCAGGATCCCATCCGCCAGTCCTTCCTCACTCCCCCAGATTCCGCGCGCCCGGGTGTCTACTGGTATTTCATGGACGGAAACCTCGACCGGCAGGCGATGACGGCCGACCTGGAGTCGATGAAGCAGGCCGGCATCGGCTACGTGCTCTTTCTCGAAGTGAACGTGGGCGTGCCTCGCGGAAAAGTTGACATGCTGAGCGACGAATGGCAGGTCCTCTTCCGCCATGCCGTTAAGGAGTGCGAACGCCTCGGCATCCGGCTGATCATGGGATCCGGCCCCGGATGGGCCGGCAGCGGGGGCCCCTGGGTTAAACCGGAGGAATCTATGCTCCACCTCGTGGCCAGTTCCACTGAGGTTAAAGGCCCGATATCCTACACCGGCGTTCTCCCGATGCCGGAAAACGAACGCCCCTTCTTCGGTGAAGGGAGCGTCCCGGAGAACTTCAAAAAGATTCGGAGCGACTACTATCAGGATAAATTCGTACTCGCCTTCCCTACTCCAGCCGTTCAGATGGAAACGCTGCGAATCGATGAGAAGGCGCTCTACCAGCGGGCGCCCTATACCTCACAGCCCGGCGTGGTGCCGTATATCCCGATGGCCGGGAGCTACGAGGAAACGCCCGGAGCCGCCATCGATCGGGATAATATCATCAACCTCACCGGAAAAATGAATCCCGATGGAACACTGAGTTGGGAGGTACCGCCCGGCAAATGGACCATCCTCCGGTTCGGCACCCGCAACAACGGCGCAATCACACGGCCGGCGCCCGTACCCGGACTCGGGTTCGAGGTTGACAAGTTCGATACCGCGGCTTTCGATAAGCATTTCGATGCCTATATCGGAAAACTGATCCGTAAATCCGAACCCAAAAAGGGCCCCACCGGCGGCGGCTGGACCATGATCCATATCGACAGCTGGGAGATGGGCGCACAGAACTGGTCGCCCCGGTTCCGCGAGGAGTTTCAGAAACGGCGCGGCTACGACCCGCTCCCCTTCCTGCCCGCCTACACAGGGCTGATCGTCGGCAGCGAGGAGATCACCGAACGCTTCCTCTGGGACCTGCGGCAAACCTCCAACGAACTCATATTGGAGAATCATGCCGGACGCTTCAAGACCCTCGGCCAGAAATACGGAATGCGGCTCTCCATCGAGCCGTATGACATGAACCCCGCGGCCGACCTGGATCTCGGGGGCGTGGCGGATGTCCCGATGTGCGAGTTCTGGAGCGACGGTTTCGGCTTCAACTCCGCCTTCTCCTGCATCGAGGCCACCTCCATCGCCCACATCCTCGGCAAGCCCGTGGTGGCTGCCGAGGCCTTCACGGCTGGTCATGATGAGGCCTGGAAACAGCACCCCGGATCCATGAAAAACCAGGGCGACTGGGCCTTTGCCATGGGGATAAACCGGGTCGTCTATCACACGTTTGCGCACAAACCCTACGGCGACAACCTCCTTCCGGGTGTCACCATGGGACCCTACGGCGTCCATTGGGACCGCGGCCAGACCTGGTGGGAAATGTCGGATGCCTATCATCTGTATATGACCCGATGTCAGTACCTGCTCTCCCAGGGCACCCCGGTGGCCGATATCCTCTACCTGGCGCCCGAAGGCGCTCCGCAGGTATTCCGGGCTCCGGCCTCCGCACTCGACGGCACCGAGGTGCTGCCGGATAAAAAAGGCTTCTCCTTCGACGGCTGCTCACCCCTCTTCCTGATCCGCGACGCGTCCGTTAAGGATGGCCGCATCGTCTTCCCCGGCGGCGCCTCCTATGCAGTATTGATCCTGCCGGATATACCCACCATGACCCCGGAGCTGCTGACAAAAATCAGTGAGCTTGCGAATGCTGGTGCTAAAATCATCGGAAATCCGCCGATTAAGTCACCATCATTATCAGGATATCCGGATTGTGATTCCGTGATTAAAACACTTGCCTCTGCAATGCAGAATCTTCAGGGCCTCACACACACCACACACACACACACCCAAACCCAACTCGGGGGGTTGGGGAGGGTAAGTGATAAGCCCGCCCTGGAAACCAGGCGAATTAGCGGAACCGAGAGTGAAAAGAAAAGAACCTTTATGGGGAAAATCACTGAACCTGAGCCATTGAAGGAGTTATATCCCAACTACGACACGATCGCTCAGCTTCTTAAAACATCAGGCTTAACCGAGGATTTCACCGCTTCCGGGGCAATCCGGTACCACCACCGCTCCCTCCCCGATCGTGAAGTTTACTTTATCTCGAACCGTACCGATCAGGCCGTGAATGATGTCTGCCGCTTCCGCGACGGAACCCTGAAACCGGAACTCTGGGATGCCGTAACCGGCGTGATCCGCCCCCTGGAAGAAGGCAGGAAAACAGAAGGCGGTATCTCTTTGAATATTACCCTCGAACCTTATCAAAGCTACTTCGTCATCTTCTACCCCGATGACTCCGTCACGCGTCACGCGTCACGTGTCACGGATCCCACCCCCGACTTCCCGCTACACGCCACCGAGTTCACCCTAAACGGTCCCTGGACCGTCTCCTTCGACACCGCCTGGGGCGGTCCGGCGAAAATTGTTTTAGATAAGCTTGAGGATTGGTCGAAGCGCCCCGAGGAGGGCATCCGGTACTATTCCGGAACCGCCCGGTACTCGATCGGCTTCGATGTGCCCGATCTTACGGCTGAGAAGATGCGAAACGGCATCTACCTCGATCTGGGTGTGGTGAAAAACATGGCCCGCGTGACGCTGAACGGCAAGGATCTGGGTGTAATGTGGACATCACCCTGGAGGATCAATATCTCGAAAGCCATACGGTACAAGAGTAATACACTGGAGGTAGAGGTGGTCAATCTCTGGATCAACCGCCTGATCGGCGACGAGCACCTGCCCGATGACGGCATTAAGGACGGCCGCTGGCCCGACTGGCTCCTCAACGGTACCGCGCGAACCTCCGGACGCTATACCTTTACCACGCACAGATTCTATGGCAAGGATAGTCCGCTGGCGGAAAGCGGGCTGGTAGGGCCGGTGAAGATCGCGGTTACAGAATAAATGTTACCGGTTAAAACTGGTTGCCGGTTGCCGGTTACCGGTTGCCGGTTATTTCGCCAGAACTGTCATCCTGACGAAAGTCAGGATCCCCTGCCTCGGAGCATTGTCATCCCCGCGAAAGCGGGGACCGCGTCCCATGAAGCGCGGTACGCAATGGAACCGGTCCCCGCTTTCGCGGGGATGACAAGTGTACCGGCCGGCCTTAGCGCCGACCTAACCGGCAACCGGCAACCAAAAAAAACCGGCCTGCATTTCTGCAACCCGGTTTTTTTAATTTCGTTAGGGTACTAACCCCTTCCGGTCCTGCGTGGGCCATCTTTGTAGCCGCCGCCACGATCACTGCCGCCGCCGCGATATCCGCCACCGCCGCCGCTGCCGCCGCTACCGCCACCGCGATATCCGCCGCCACCGCCGCCGCCGCTGCCGCCACGATAGCCACCGCCACCGCCGCTGCCACCACGGAAACCACCGCCGCCAAAGCCTTCTTTACGCTCGGGCTTGTCTTCGGCCTTGTTAACTACGATCTGACGACCTTCCACTTCGGAGCCGTTCAATGCTTCAATAGCTTTCTGAGCATCTTCGTCACTGGGCATTTCAATGAAACCGAATCCCTTACTACGACCACTCATTTTATCGGTGATGATCTTTACTGAATCGACCTCACCATACTGTTCAAATATCTCCCTTAATTCGGCTTCACTCAAACGAAAAGGAAGACTGCCAACAAAAAGATTCATGATACAAATAATTAATGTTACGCTACTAAATTAGAAACCTGGTCAAAGATAATCTAAATCTGATAATTACAACAACCTTCACATATTTCCCAATCACCGTCCGTCATCCGTCGTCGGTCGTCTGTCGCTGGGATTAGGAAAGACGCATATATGCGTCCCTACGCCGTTCAACCTCCACACTCACCGCCTTGATCTTCCCCCCCATCGGCGGATTCATCTTCGAAACCTTCACTCGCGCCACCTCAAGCTGCGGAAAACTGGCGAAAAGCGAATCCAAGATCCGGCAGGCAATGTGCTCCAGCAAATAGCTCTTCGTCTTCATCTCTTCCTTCACCAGGTCGTAAGCAGTCTGATAATTAAGCGCATCCGCAATATCATCGGTCTCACACGCCCGCGTACAATCAGTCTCCATTTCCAGGTCCACAATGAACCGGTTCCCCACAATGCGCTCCTCCTCGAAACACCCGTGGAAAGAATAAAACTCCATCTGCTCAATGCGGATCGTGCCCATTGTCATCAATTCAAGATTCGAAGATAGATATTTTTGGAGATCAGGAAAATTATATTACCTTTGGGTAAGTTACCTTTTGGTATGTTACTAACAAGTTACCCATGAATAATCCTTTTTGTTACGGAACTACAATCGGACCGGTGGGCTTCGTTAATCGCAAAGCGGATATCGAAAGATTATCCCGCAACATGGTCAATGGGATCAATACTATGCTGATATCACCAAGACGGTGGGGGAAATCATCATTGGTGCTCCAGACCCTTCATCAGATGAAGGATAAACAAGTGAAGGTTTTACCTGCAAAAATGGACCTTTTTAGTGTTCGAACGGAGGAGGAATTTCTCCGGGAATTCGCAAAATCCTGCCTGCGTGCAACAAGTTCCAGGTGGGATGATATCTTCAATAATGCCAGGGAACTCCTGGGAAAGATCACTCCTGCCATTTCCATCGATACAAAGAATCCGGAATCCGACCTCTCCTTTGAATTTCACTGGCAGAGCAAACCCGACCCGGAAGTAATATTGAACCTGCCCCAGAAGATTGCAGAAAAGAAGAAGAAAAGGATGATTGTGTGTATCGATGAATTTCAAAACCTTGCGAGCCTTCCGGATCCTGTCGGGTTCCAGAAAGTCCTTCGATCCTACTGGCAGCAGCATCAAAACGTGAGTTATTGTCTCTATGGAAGCAAAAGACATATCCTTAATGAATTCTTTACCGATTCATCCATGCCGTTTTACCGTTTTGGTGACATCATGTGGCTGGAAAAAATCGCGGAAGAGCATTGGACACCATTTATAATGAAAGCGTTCTTAAAATCCGGCAAGGAAATAATGGAAGAACTGGCAACAAAAATCAGCCTCACCATGGACCTTCATCCCTATTATGTTCAGCAGATGGCCTATTTTGTCTGGAACCTGACCGAGAAAACCGTAACTGAACAAACGATCACAGCGGCAATCGAGGAGATGGTCCGCAATAATGATTCCTTCTTTATTTCCAAAATTGAAGGCATGCCTGATTCACAGATAGGTTTTATCAAGGCCTTGATAGATGGGATTGATCAGTTCAGCTCAACTCAGAATCTCCAGAAATACCACCTGGGAACTTCAGCCAATGTAATCAAGATCAGAAAATACCTGACCCAAAAAGAGATAATTGATCAGTGGCAAATGAAAACATCCTTCGCAGACCCGGTATTCCCCATATGGTTTAAACGCAGATTTGGCTATTAATAGGCCTCAAACTTTATCTTTGCACCAAAATAATGCCCGCCATGACCGAAGAGAAAGAAATAAGCAAGCCCGATGAACCCCGTTCACTGAACTTTATCGAGCAGATCGTTGAGGAAGACCTGAAATCCGGCAAGCACGGAGGCCGGATCCAGACCCGATTCCCTCCCGAACCCAACGGATACCTGCATATCGGTCATGCCAAGGCTTTCTGCCTCGATTTCGGCATCGCCGAAGAGTACGGCGGAAAATGCAACCTGCGGTTCGACGATACCAATCCGATTACCGAAGACACCTCCTACGTGGATGCCATCCGCAAGGATATCCACTGGATGGGGTTCGACTGGGAGGACCGCGAATTCTATGCATCGGACTACTTCGATCAGCTCTATGAATTCGCCCTTAAACTGATTGAAAAAGGCAAGGCTTTCGTTTGCCAGCTATCTGCTGATGAGGTAAATGCAAGTCGAGGAACCGATTTTGAGCCCGATATACCGAGTCCCTATCGCAACCGGCCGGTAGTAGAGAACCTCGATCTTTTTATCCGGATGAAGAACGGCGAATTCCCGAACGACTCCATGACCCTGAGGGCGAAGATCGATCTCGACTCCACCAATATGCACATGCGCGACCCGATCCTCTACCGGATCCGCCATGCCCGCCATCACCGCACAGGCGATAAATGGTGCATCTACCCGATGTACGACTGGGCCCACGGCCAGAGCGACTCCATCGAAGGGATCACCCATTCTCTTTGCACCCTGGAGTTTGTCCCGCACAGACCTCTGTATGAATGGTTTATCAATGAACTGGAAATCTTCCCGAGCCGCCAGATAGAATTTGCCCGCCTCAACCTGAGCTACACCATCATGAGCAAGCGCAAGCTCCTGCAGCTGGTGAATGAAGGTCATGTGAAAGGCTGGGACGATCCCCGGATGCCTACCATCCACGGCCTGCGCCGTCGCGGATACACCCCCGGGTCAATCCGCCAGTTCGCGGAAACCGTGGGCATCGCCAAGCGCGAGAATGTCATCGATGTGGCCCTGCTGGAATTCTGCATCCGCGAGGACCTCAACAAGCAGGCTCCCCGCGTGATGGCCGTCCTGAATCCGGTCAAACTGGTCATCGACAACTATCCCGAAGGAAAAACCGAATACCTCGAAACCGTCAACAATCCTGAGGATGAATCCATGGGCACAAGGCTGCTGCCCTTCTCCCGCGAACTCTATATCGAGCGCGATGACTTCATGGAAGATCCGCCAAAAAAATTCTTCCGCCTCTCACCCGGCAGCGAGGTACGGCTCAAATCGGCCTACATCATTAAAGCTGAATCGGTTGAGAAGAATGCAGACGGAAACATTACAGCCATCCACTGCACCTGCGATCCCGAAAGCCTCAGCGGCGGCGAGGAGGCCAGGCGCAAAGTAAAGGGTACCCTCCACTGGGTCTCCGCTCCCCATGCCCTCAGCGCCGAGGTGCGGCTGTACGACCGCCTCTTCAACGACCCCGACCCGGACGGCCACAAAGAACAGAACTTCAAGGAATTCCTCAACCCCGATTCCCTCACCGTGCTGCCGGATTGCAAAGTCGAGCCCTCCCTTAAAGAGGCCAAAGAACTCGATCACCTGCAATTCACACGCCTCGGCTATTTTAATGTCGACCCGGATTCCACCGCGGATCATATGGTGTTCAACCGGACGGTCTCGCTGAAGGATACGTGGGCGAAGCAGAATCAGTAGGGGCTTAGGGGCATAGCCGTCAACCATAGAACTCTTGCTTAGTCATGGGTTTCGTTGTCCACCCATCCACCTCACCCCCCTACCCCCTCTCCCGCGCTCCCGTTGGTCGCGGGAGAGGGGGCGC